>NZ_JBFUHL010000004.1:0-235107 GCF_056402415.1 Paenibacillus sp. P4_A9 | reverse complement strand
TCTCTCATGCGAGAAAACCAGTTATCCGGTCTTAGCTATCGTTTCCGATAGTTATCCCAGTCTTAAAGGCAGGTTACCTACGTGTTACTCACCCGTCCGCCGCTAGCTTACCCCGAAGGRTAAACCCGCTCGACTTGCATGTATTAGGCACGCCGCCAGCGTTCGTCCTGAGCCAGGATCAAACTCTCCATAATAGTTTGGACAATTGCTTGTCCGTATATCTGAAAGCTTAATTGCTCATTTGCGTTGCTAGCGAGATTTTGCAATCTCTTTTTTTGAACGATTTCTCGTTCGTGCTTACTCACTCGTTGTTCAGTTTTCAAAGATCAATTTCTTTCGCTCACTGCCGTGTTACCGAAGCAACGAGAAGTAATATACCACATCAGCTCATTCGAATGCAAGAACTTTTTTTCAACTTCTTTCGAAGCGTTCATTCTTTCGTTCGACCGCCGAAGCGACAAGGAGTAATATAACAAATCCGCCAAAGGATTGCAAGCTTTTTCGACAAAAAAACTAAATTGAAAAAAGGCCCTGGCGCATGATGCACCAGAGCCTTCACTTTATTTTAACCTTGGCTTCCAATAAAGACATATCGAGCAATAATTAGAAGAGCTAGAATCCACATTAACCAGTGGACACTGTATTTCTTATCACTTTTGCCACCTAGATTAGCTGCTGTTGCTAGAACTACATACGTTACGATTCCGAAGGAAATCCCGTTCGCAATGTTGTATGTGAAAGGCATCAATACAATTGTAAGGAACGCTGGGATCGCGATAACGAAGTCTTGGAAGTCGATCTCTTTAATGGATTGAACCATAAGAACACCAACAACAATCAACGCTGCCGCTGTTGCAGAACCAGGAATCAACATAGCAAGCGGAGCCAAGAACAGGGCAAGCAAGAAACATACGCCTGTTGTTACAGCTGTTAAACCAGTACGTCCACCTTCAGCTACACCTGCTGCACTCTCTACGTAGGCAGTAACTGTGCTCGTTCCAACCAGTGCACCGCCGCTCACGCCGATCGCGTCAACGAACATGGCTTTACCAACGCGTTTGTTGCCTTCTTCTTTGTTCTTCATAATACCAGCACGAGAAGCTGTTCCAACCATAGTGCCGAATGTATCAAATAACTCAACGAACGTAAATGTAGCAATTACTGAAATGATCCCTGTTGTCATAATGCCTGCGAAATCAAAATCAAAAAAGCGCAGTTTAGACATATCTGGTACCCAGGTCGTTTGGTCACTAGTTAATGTACCTAGATCAACCATACCCATGAAATAACCAACAACTGTCGTACCTAGAATACCAAACAAGATCGCGCCACGCAGGCGAATTACCATTAAGATGGAGATCAATAGAATACCTACAAGCGTTAAAATAACACCTTTATTTTCTAATGAACCCATGTGGAATATTGTTTCAAAAGAAAGAACATCCGTAAATTGATGTGCTTTAATATCATTACTTGATTCAACTGCAACGGTAAGGATGCCGCTGTTTTTGAAACCGATCATGGCGATAAACAAACCAATTCCCACAGTGATCGCATGCTTCAAGCTATCTGGGATAGCGACAAGAAGCATTTGACGCAATTTCGTAATCGTAAGGATGATAAAGATAATCCCCGAAATAAACACGGCCGTGAGCGCCATCGAAAATGTAAATTTACCTTGTGACGTCAAGATGATCGTCGCGAAGTAAGCATTCAAGCCCATTCCCGGTGCTAGTGCTACTGGGAAGTTAACGAAAAGCCCCATTGCAATCGTCATAACGCCTGCCGCAATAGCTGTTGCTAAGAAAATCGCTGTCCAATCCCCGCCTGTTGCCCCTGATTTAAAAGCACTCAGAATATCTGGATTTACTGCAAGGATGTAAGCCATTGTCATGAACGTCGTAATCCCCGCCATGATTTCTGTTCTTACGGTGGTGCCATTTTGTTTCAATTTAAAAAAACGATCTAAATCCATTTTCCTACTCCTCCTAAACGAATGGTGGGGAACAGCAAAAAACCCGGAATCATGTTGCCTGATTCCGGGTACGAAAAAGGAGCCGTCCATATGAGGGCTGCCTTCAGAATATGAAGCCGCACGTAAAAACTCATACGGATACCGTTCCTTTTTTTCGTAGCCAGATCATTTGCGGTGATCTCGTAGAAACTCCCAGGCCAATCCCCGAGATTATACGAAAAACTGTTATCCAATTTCATATTCTAGTGAAGAATTGATCAAGTGTCAATAAAATAAGACGAACGATAACTGGGTAAAATCTCCCAGATCGTTCGTCTTTTAGATAGATTAATTTCTTATTCCCACTCGATCGTAGCTGGCGGTTTGGAAGTGATGTCGTACACGATACGATTCACGTTCTCAACCTCATTTACGATACGTACGGAAATCTTCTCAAGCACATCCCAAGGGATACGTGCCCAGTCAGCCGTCATACCGTCAATGGAGGTAACTGCACGGATACCTACGGTATAGGAGTAAGTTCTAGCATCGCCCATGACGCCTACGCTCTTCATGCCAGGAAGGGCTGTGAAGTACTGCCAGATCTCGCGATCTAGGCCAGCTTTGGCGATTTCTTCACGCAGGATGGCATCTGATTCACGTACAATTGTCAGCTTATCCTCGGTAACTTCACCTAAAACACGAATGGCAAGTCCAGGTCCTGGGAATGGCTGTCTCCACACGATTGCGGAAGGAAGACCACACTCTTCGCCTACTTTGCGTACTTCGTCTTTGAATAGTGTTTTCAACGGTTCGATCAGCTTGAACTTCATATCTTTCGGCAGGCCGCCTACGTTATGGTGAGACTTGATCGTTTGCGCAGTAGCTGTACCACTTTCTACGATATCCGTGTACAACGTCCCTTGAGCCAAGAAAGTGAAATCATCAAACTTGCTTGATTCTTCTTCAAACACGCGGATGAATTCGGTGCCGATGATTTTACGTTTTTGCTCCGGATCCGCAACGCCAGCCAATTTGCTAAGGAAACGTTCTTTTGCATCGATTTTGACAACTTTCATATCAAATTTGCCGACAAACGTCTCCATAACGCTTTCGCCTTCACCTTGACGCAGTAAACCATGATCAATGAACATACACGTCAATTGTGCGCCGATTGCTTTATGAAGCAGAATCGCTACAACGGAGGAATCTACGCCGCCGCTTAGTGCGCAAAGCACTTTTTTATCGCCAACTTCGGCACGAAGCTCTTTAATCATATCTTCCACGAAAGATGACATCGTCCAATCGCCGACACAACCACACACTTCATAAATGAAGTTGTTAATCATTTCGTTCCCTTGAACAGAGTGACGAACCTCAGGATGGAACTGTACAGCATGGATTTTGCGATCACGGTTGCTCATTGCAGCAATTGGAAGTGATTCTGTGCTTGCCTCAACAACAAAGCCATCAGGTAGAACGGAAACATGATCACCATGACTCATCCATACCGTTTGGTTCGCTTCAAGACCTTTGACAAGCGGACTTTCATTTGAGAAAAGCAAATCTGCTTTCCCGTATTCACGCGTATGTGCGCGTTCAACTTTTCCGTTCAATTGGTGTGCAATCAGCTGCATCCCATAACAAATTCCTAAGATCGGAATACCCAAATCGAAAATACCAGCGTCAACGGAAGGAGCTCCTTCGCCATAAACGCTTGCAGGTCCGCCAGAGAATACGATCCCTTTCGGATTAATCTCACGAATTTTATCAACCGTTGTATTGTGCGGCAGCAATTCGCTGTATACGCCCAAATCACGGATTCGTCTTGCAATCAGTTGGTTATATTGGCCTCCAAAATCTAAAACGACGATCAATTCACTCGGTTTACTCATTATCCGACCTCCTAGGTTCATAGCGATTGAAGCTTTGGGAGAACCCTTGTCCACTTATCGCTATTTCTAGGTACTAATTTTAAACATTAGGCACCTAGGATGTAAAGGGGATTTAATGTGTCTTTTGAATGGCTTTCCAAATCGCTGTAATTTCCCGCTTCGAATAGGCAAATGCACGCGCCGGATCGTAGCGGACACTTTCATAGATTTGAGCGAAAGTCATCAGTGCCTGTTGTTGCCCTTGATGGGGCACCTGAAGATTCATCACATATTCGCGTACCGTTTGATTGGCAGGCTTGGCCCCGTATTTACGGAAAAGCTTTCTCCACAAACGATCCATATACGGCGTCAACGGATGCTGCTGAGCTGAAGTTCCATTGTTGTAGCTCGGGAGCTCCACCGTTCTATGCAACAAGTATCCTTGACGTCTCAGCACGAGAACCATACCAACAAGTAGACAGATGCTGCCGATTAGAACAAAAACAGCACTCTTATAAGCCTTTACCAATTGAATAAGATTATTCTTCGTCGTGTGCAACCATTCACTCGACTTGGTGATGACTGAACTCGACACTGGCGTATTGGTGAGAGAAGCTGTCATCCCCAGTTGCTCCATAGTTGCTGTCGTCAACATATCTCTCGGTTGATCCGCGGATATCCCTGAGAAACCTGGCGTCGGTTCGAACGGCACCCATCCCATCGACGGGAAATATACCTCAACCCATGAATGTGCATCTTGATTGCCGACGACAACCTCTTGCAGCCCATTGTCATCGGTGGCACCTGCTGTTCCCGGAGCAAACCCCTTCACCCACCGAGCGGGTACACCGACAGAACGAAGCATGACTACCATTGCCGTGGAAAAATGATCACAATACCCTGTTCGATCAACGAACAGGAAATGACTGACGAAATCCTCATTTCGGCTGGGATTGGTAGGCTTTTCGAGACTATAGGGAAAGGTTTGGCTCAAATACTGCTCGATGGCCACCGCTTTAGCATAAGGCGTCAGGCGATTTGCTGTTACTTGCTCTGCAGTGCTCCTCACAGTCCGCGGCAGCGCCTCTGGCAATTGCAAATATTCGTTAGTAATCTCTTCTGGATAAGGAGCCATATCTGTGTTCAAAAGGTCTGGATTTTCTGTGACCGGTTGAACGGTTATTTTGTAATAGGATAGAGAGTCAGCGATCTCTGGCAACGTCGTTAAGCCGCTCGCTTCGGAAGTAAGAAGACTTCCGGATGAAATTGGTTTCCCTTTTTCACTCAATAACATATCCACACTCCGTAGTTGACCACCTACGAACAATTGTTTAATGGATGATTTGGTGTTCAACAAGACTTCCTGCGTTACGAGTGACCCTGCTGACGACGATGGACTAGAGGCTGTGAAGGGCTCTCGCTTCTGAATAGGCTGCGTCCAGCCTTTGCCATCGTAGTAGCTTTTGGATTCACCGCGCCAGTAGGTTAATTGGGTGGTTTTGGCTGTAAACACTGGCGAGGTGTCCACTTGGAGTGGACCTCCTAAGGATGTGTCGTTCTGGCCATATCCAGAGGTCGCCACGGCAGGACTTCCGCCCACATCTTCGTTATACAGCTCAAACAAACGATCATACCAATGTGCCCAGCTCACCGGCTTCATCAATGGTTCGGATTGGGTTTGTTTGGCTGAAAACCAACCGACCCCAGACAATATCCCAACGACGATTACACTGGCGATCACCCATTGGAAATAATTACGTGAACGTGTAGTCGTCACGCGATAGGTCTGTTCGATTCTTGAAAGATTGAGAAGAGCCATTAGGAGCAGTCCATAGCCTAATGTGCGTATAATCCCTTGAACGGTATCCGCCCCTAACACGAGCTGTAGACCAACTAGGTAAATCAGCGTTGCCATCACAAACCAAAGACTATGCTGTCTTTGCAGCATAAGCGCTTGAACCACGGAGAGCAGCAGCGCCCACCCCATTAGAAATAGGAACGTACGCATTTCACCGCTGATGAGATCAAAATGGGCTTGTACGATGTATAAAAAATCTTGCGCGAATGTTCTCACTAATGAGATGATCCATCCCCCAGCAAGTATGGACTCACGGTTAAACATATAGCCAATAAAGAACACGATGATGCTGCACTTGGCGGGCCAGCCCCATCCATAAGGAACTCTGAAACAATCCAGTGCAAGGCAGAGAGCAAAAACAACAAGGACCGGTCCAATCTGGATGGACTCATCAGCCATCCAAGCCAAAGGGCGCAACCATTCCGAGAGAAGGAGAAAAAGCAGTAAGGTGATGAGACTATCTCGGAAGAGACTATTGTGTGTGGGCGGTATCGTATCTGCGCGAAAGATGAGCTGTGATGGGCTGCGGGATGCGCTGGATGTGTCTGGGTGCGATGAAGTTGTGGGCGAAGTACCAAAGTGCGAGCCATCTAAAGGCGAAGGCGAAGTGACTGAGCGTGAAGAAGCTGCGTGCTTCTTAAAAAAAGTGCGAGAGCGCGCGTGCAGCCCGCGGCGTGGTTCAAGCGGTTGCATCCGCAACACCCCCTTGCACAGGCCACTGGCTCTGCGGATGCGGCACTTCCGTGAAGCTGCAGCCTGCGGCTTGCAGCTGGGAAGCACCCTCTCGCTCTGCGACCGAGAGGGAAGGCCGCGCGTGCACGTAGATCACGTGCACGGCTCGGCGTCTGGTGCCGCTATCTGCGATCGCGCGCACCAGCGCCACATCCAGCGTCGATGTGATGCACAGCATCGACGCATGCAGCGGCAAGTCTGCCGCCTCTTTCCTGACGAGGTCAGGAAAGGAGATGGCGGGCTTGCCGCCAACGCTCGCTAGTACTTCGTACGCGAGCGTCAGATCGGGGCGAATCGTCGGCGCGATTCGCCTGGTGCTAGAGCTGCTGCAGGCGAAGCCGCAGCTCTCTCGCCCATTGGCGGCTGCTTCGAAGAAGCCAGCCGCCAGGGCGACGCTCTTCTCCAGCAGCGGCTGCGCCGCCTCTGCTGGGCTCGCCGCAGGCGCTACATCGAGCAGCAGCATCCACTTCATGGCGGCGGCCTGCTCGGGGTCTTTGGTCATCAGACGGCTCAGGCGAGCCGTCGATTTCCAGTGGATGCGGTGATACGGGTCACCGCTGACGTATTCACGAACGGAGCTGATGAGCGGCGTTTCGGCTTTGGAACTTAATGTTGTCGAGGAAGAACCTTCCTCAGACTGAAACGTCATCCCGCTTCGACCCAAAGCATCCGGCCGTGGATACACAACATATCGCTGCAGGTCTTCTCTATGTACTTTGCGAAGCGCGAAACCAAAGAGATCCCCCGCCACAGCTTCAAGGTGAGCAAATCGGTAGCTGCCTCGCATCAGATTGGTTATTTTGTAAGGAAGCAAAAGCGTCTTCTGAAACCAAGGAAAAAGCAGCTTACTATACGTCAGCTTTCTCCCGTTTCCTTCATGGATCCAGGTTTCTTTGAGCAGCAGCCATGGCATGGGAACTGGTGAGCGGTGCTTGATCTCCAACACAATCGTCACATCTTCACCAGAAAGAAACACGTCGCCTGACATGTGCCGATGCAAGTTCAAGCCTTTTAGAGCAAATACATAAAACAATCCTGCCTGAATCCAGATCAATGATAAACAAATGCCTAGATACCATGCAGCAAATCCGCCTTGCCGATACGCCAAAAAGATCATCAACATACAACCTACAAGCAATAACGTCGTCTTTCCCCAGCTTTTCATTAGATGGCCCCCTACTTCGCCGTTACGTAACGGAGAACTGGTGTTTGCATGCCATCTAGTAAGCCTTTAAGAATAATTTCGGCCGAACGACCCATCATGCGAGCATCCGAAGTGAGAATAAGTCTGTGTGTCCAAACGGGTAAAACCAAATCCTTAATATCATCGGGAACAACGAAGCTTCTCCCTTTCACATAAGCCGCCGTTTGTGCAGCGCGCATCAAGGCATAAGACGCCCTTGGACTTGCTCCTATGTAAAAATCAGCATGATCTCGCGTCGCTAAGGCTAAGCGAACTATGAAATCTTTTAACGTGTTATCCACATGAATCATGGCCGCTTCTTTCTGTAATTGCACAAACTCATCCTGCACGATAACAGGCTTCAGGCTTTCCAACGGGTGACGATCCTGCAGACGATCCAACATCAGAATCTCTTGATCATGCGTTGGATAACCGAGGGAAAGCTTCATCATAAAACGATCCATCTGTGCTTCCGGGAGGGCATACGTTCCTTCGTAATCCATGGGATTTTGCGTCGCGATGACAACGAAGGGCTTCGGCAGCTCATAGCTCGTGCCATCAATCGTCACTCGTTTCTCTTCCATCGCTTCGAGGAAAGCAGACTGTGTCTTCGGAGAGGTCCGGTTACATTCATCAGCAAGTACGACAGACGTCATTAATGGGCCTGGACGAAACTCAAACTCATTACTCTTCACATTAAAAACCGAAACACCGGTCACATCCGAAGGGAGCAAGTCGGGCGTACATTGAATTCTCTTAAACTCGCAACCGATCGTTTTGGCTAACGCGCGTGCTAGCATGGTTTTGCCTACACCAGGAACGTCCTCTAGCAGAAGATGGCCGCCGCTCAACATGGCGATAAAGGCTTTCTCTATCGTCTCTCTTTTGCCAACTATCACTTTTTCTACGTTCATGATCATCCGTTCCACTAGAGGCTGCGGTTGATCGAATATTCGGGTTTTCGATGCCATAGACAAGAAGCCTCCTAAATAAGGGTATGCTTCTAGTTTTTCCAGCTCTCTACTCTTTTAGACATTAACCGCCCATTGCAAATAGAGAGTTTTTGAGAATACTATTATTTTCTTTGAAAAAGTAGAGAGGGCGCAGCGCCAAAGAAACTTCTCGTGTGTTCGAATCCATCACGGCATTCGTAATTCTACCGCCGAGTGAAGCTATGGTTTTTCGCAAAGGAACGATAATTTGATTATTCTGCATGTGCATATCCGCTAACGAATACGTGGCTGTTTGCTTACCTAAGGTAAACAAACTAATGCTTCTATTTGCTAGATCATAATCCATATCATAAATGCCATAATGCGCATTGGCTGTTTTAGTACTCGCTTGCCAATCGACTTTCCCGCCCATCTTTTCGATGAGATAGCGTAGAGGCAGCTCTATTCGATTCGATTGGAGCTTATAGATCGATGGTTCAATGGTAAATGTGCCTCCAACCACATGAACCTGCAAAGGCAAGGCAGCTTGTTGGGCGAGAATGCGAGCAGCCTCCTCCTCTTCTTCCCTCTTCGCTTTCGCTTTCTCTTCAGCCTCGGCCTCTAGTTTCTGAGCGAGGAGCTTTTCCTCTGCCTTCTTGGCGATGTCAGATGTGCTAGGGTGAGCAATTGCATATTGCTGTGTTTGTTCTACCAGATCTTGAAAATGCTTCAAGCTCATATTTCGAGCCCATTTTGGCTTCGTGATGGTGAATTGTTTAGGTTTAACCTGTTCCGTCAACGTGGCGAACGCGTATCCTAGCTTTTTGTAATAACTAATCACTTGGGGTAGTACTTGGACGGAAGATTCATGCCCCGTTCCATCGTGAAACAGAATGTTGATCTCATGATCAAGCGGTGAAGCCTTCACCGTCTGCCAAATTTCATTCACAGGGACGTTCACTCTCTTGGAGTCCCCGCTGTCAACATTCCAGTCATGCATGATGTAACCGGCTTGTTCCATGAGGTAGAAGTAGTTAGCATCAAAATTCGTAGCTGTCCCGCCAGGCGCGCGCACGAGCTGTGGTCGTATCCCCACGATATTTGAAATAACGTCCTCGCTGCGCTGGATTTGGTTCCAAAAGGTTTGAAAATCACTATAAAGCTCTTTATAAACATGATTATATGTATGATTGCCAATGGCATGACCGTCGTTCACGATTCTTTTGAGCTCAGAAGGATGCGCTTTCGCTTGCTCACCAAGTACGAAGAACGTCGCCTTGACGTCTTCTTTATCTAAAATATCCAGCACCTGATTCGTCAGCTTGCTTGGACCATCATCAAATGTCAAATACACAGTAGGTTGCTCCGGAGTTACATAGGTCCTCTCACTCTTCAGTCGCTTCCCTGATTGAAGCTGTTGATAAACCTCTTGCACAGCTGGATCAGCTTCATTTTCCGCGGCATGGGCCGGCATTATACCAACCAAGAGTGAAACTAGTAAAACAACAACCATCATGATTTGAATTCGTAGTCTTCCGTTGATTGGAGCTTGTACTTGTAAGCGCATCCGATGATCCCTCCGCATGTTCTATCATTTTGACATCTGATAGATTATATGGAAGTAGGATCGAGAGTATGACAGCAAAAAAACTAGAAAAACCAAAAACAAATATAGTAGTATTCACCTATATTTGTCACTATGAACTCTATATTTATCTCTGCAAAGTATGTCTCTACTTCATCTCCATTACAGCATCCAGAACAGACTGCACATGATTCTTAATCTTCACTTTGCTCCATTCTCTCACGATATATCCTTTTTCATTAATAAGGAAAGTGGAACGAATAATGCCCATGTACTCGCGACCATATAGCTTTTTCATCGCCCATACGCCATACTTCTCCGCTACCTTGTGATTCGTGTCCGAAAGCAGCAAGAACGGTAGCTCATATTTCGCAATAAATTTATCGTGCGCTTTCAGCTCATCGGGGCTAATTCCAATGACTTCCACACCTAGCTCAGCGAACTTCCCGTTATAATCCCGAAAATCGCACGATTGCTGCGTACAGGTCGGTGTATTGTCTTGCGGGTAAAAATAAATGACGACTTTGCGCCCTTTGTAATCGGCTAATGAGACTTTCTCTCCGTTGGAACCATGCAGCGAAAATGCGGGCGCCTTTCGCTTGGTCGGCGCCTTCGGTACGATTTCTTTCTCTTTGCTCAATATTGCTCTCTCCTCTTTCGCGTCTTGCTATCCAGCTAATATCTTCATCCATTATGCGTCATTCACTGGATGACATCAAACGCAAAAAAGCCACTACGAATCGTAGAGACTCGTTAGCAGCCTTTTAAATGACTTCAATATGCCTCAATTTATCCGGATTCACGACGAGATACAAAGTCTTGATCTGCCCATCCTCCACTTGAAAGGTCAACACATTATTGGGCTGATCGTTCACGTAGGCTACGATGCCCATTTGTTCGTTCACCGTAGTTAAGGTAAAGCGATAGCCCTCCGGTAATTTGGCCAAAACACCTGACAAAAACATAGCGATTCGCTCTGCCCCTATAATTGGGTTGATCGCTGCTTTCACTTTGCCTCCGCCATCGGAGTACAGAATCGCATCGGATTTCACGATCGTTAACAGTTGGGCGATATTGCCTGACACAAGCGCGTGAACGAATTGTTCCACGACAGCGCTTGTTTGTTCCATTACGGGCTTGTTGTTGGGCTGTAATTTCGGTTCGCCATCCCGCTCTGGCGGGAGGTTTATAGCATTCTTAGCCCGCCTGAAAATTTGGCGGCAATTCGTGCTGCTTTTGCCCACAATCTCTGCGATTTCATCGTATTCGTATTGCAGAACCTCGCGAAGCAAGAAAACAGCCCGCTCCACCCACGACAATTGCTGGAGAAGCAAAAGGTAGGCTGTGGATAACGATTCTTTCTGGGCATATGCAAGGTCCGGGGTGATCCGATGGTCGTCATTGGTCGTTATCAGTGGCTCCGGCAGCCACGGCCCTACGTAGACCTCTCGTTTTTTACTTGAGGAGCGTAAGTTATCGATGCAGCGGTTGGTCACGATTTTGCATAGGTAAGCTTTGGGATTATGAACATGGTCCAGATTCGTCTCATTCGCATACAGAAATGCCTCCTGCACGACATCTTCCGCATCCATCACACTTCCCAGCATGCGATACGCTAGTGAGAACATCAATGGTCTATAGGACAGATAGATCTGCTCGGAAGCTTCTGCTCCTGTGATCTCCATCTTGCCACACCTCCCGATTCCTATGATTATATGACAATTCTAAGCGAATTGAGCCGTTTTTAAAATAGCTTCTGCCGCGCGTCTAGCGCTTGCTGCCGAGGCATCGGCGAGCATTTCGCCATGACTGGCCCAGTCTCCAGCTACATACAGTCCATGAATGCCTTCGACGGCTGGACCTGTTTGCAAGTTGGATTTACCTACATGCAAGGTGTCGTGAACGACCGTAATGTTCGGAAGAAATTGCCTAGCTACCACTTCTTGTTCCCAGCCAGGATGCAAGGTATTCATCGCAGCGGTAAGGATTTCCTCGTCGGCTTTCGGATTGTTTTCCCCAGTACCGTTATATTTGACCATATGAACAACCAGTGTGCCATCCTCGCTAAGCTTAGCATTCACCGTGTGATTGGAGAAAAAAATCGGCTGATCTAGCGCGATTGCTATATCACACCCTTGAACAGGAAGCCTCTTCAAGCCTAAATCAAGGCATGCGGCCTTTGAGGGGCGCGCTTCGTCCATCCACTGTTTCAACATCGTGCGGTCTGCGTTTGAGACTAACTTGTAGGTCTCCGAAGGAGATGCAGTGCTGATGACATGCGATACCTCAAGCATCTCTTCATCGGCCAGTTTGAGCCCTTGAACCTTGCCATTTGCATGCATGATCTCTTTCACGTCGGTACCACTGCGGATATCGATACCCGCTTCAATCGCTTTCTTATGGAGTTGATCGATGATCGTTTGCCAGCCCCCGTGGAGGTAGAGCACCCCTTTCAGCGCACGCTGTACCTGTACAAGCACAGGACCTGCGAGCTGGTGATCGTTATCATGTGCATAAGTAGCTGTACGGCACAAGGAATAGAAGATATGACGAACCATCGGATCCGGAATTTCTCGCTCTGCCCATTCTCTCAACGATGCGTTTCCTGCCTTGCTCGCATCCAGTTTCATTAATCGGATCACAAGTCGCAGGAGACTCCACTTTCCTGACCATGTGAGCAACTTGGAGGTGAGCATGCTGAGCGGTGTTGCAGGCATGGGCATAAGCTGATTGTTCCACATCGCGTTAACCTTAGATGATGGTGCGCCACCTTCGATGCGAATGCCAAGTTCTTGTAGGATACGATAGGCTTCTCCCGCTCGATATAGGGCGTGCCCGCCTAGGTTGAAAAATACGCCGTTTTTCTTATTTGTCATCGCTCTGCCGCCCATGCGCTCTGATTTCTCTAGCAGCACGACTTTTCTTCCACCCTTGGCAACTTCTATAGCGGCAATCCATCCAGCTAAGCCGCCACCTATCACGGCTGTGTCGTATTTTGTCATATGCAACATCCTCCTTTTCGCTTTCCCTCTATAAGGCGAAATAGGCGCGTGTTTTGTGACAAAAAAATAATCCACAGAAGCTTTTCTGTGGATATCTCAGTATGTGGATATGTTGATATGCGTCGGATAAGTTATGCACAACAGGGACTTAAGGCCCTGTGGACTTGTGGGTAACTTTGTGGATAGATGTGGATAACAAGTAAATTAACTACTACTGGGAGGAGTCAACCTGCTGCCCTCTAACGTAACACCCTTGTTCAGCCGCACAGCTTCCCGCCAATAGTAACCGGCAATAGCAATGTCGAAGATCCCTAAGCCCATCGGATTAAAAAAAATGGGTTCCTGCACTTCCACACTAGCCAGTTGGTCGCGAAGTACCACATCGGCTAAGGTTCGTACATCCGATTCCTGTAAGTTATACAGGAGGTGCAGCTGTTCAATATCCGTCTGTTCGCGGCACACCTCACGCCAATCATCCACAATGATCGCTTTCAGGCCCGACACACTTTCCGGTTTATAATCTCGGAGAGAGACATTGAGCAGTAGCGCGCCTTGAGGCGGAGCCTCATCGATATACCTCTCTGCAGACACCGTGCAGGTCATAATCACATTAGCCTCACGGTAGCCGTCTCGCCAATCACTTATCATTTGTGTCCTATCCCGAATAGCAGTGGGGATCGTTTCAAAGCTTACACCCATCAAATCATAAATCCGAACTTCTTCAATCCGCTCACCAAATAAAGCGACACACATATCCAGATGCAATCGGCCAATCGGTCCCCATCCGATTAAGTGGATGCGAAATTGATCAGGCTGCCTAGCTTTCACAAATTTGCTCAGCATTACACCGCTAACCGCTGCGGTCCGCAAACCATTTAACAAGCCGCTGTGGATAAATGCCGTTGGTTCACCTGTTGAGGGTTTATTCAAAATCAACGTATTATGGGCCCGGGGAAGTCCCAAAAGGCGATTGTTTGGAAAGCTCGCTATCCATTTAATACCCGACATATCGATGTTACCGCCTACATAGGCAGGCATCGCAATAATACGGTTCTTCGGATCACGAAAGCGTAAGTATGGCTTCAAGGGGTGTGCACAGTCCCCGCTATCTTGTATGGCAACGACATCTTGAATGATGTCGGTTAGTTTCTTCCAATCGATTCCGATCTCTCGGATATGGTCATCCTGTAAATACAACATTCGCTAGTCTCCCATGCTAGTTACTCGGTGTATACCCTATCTCACTCTGTACCCATTCATCGTTATACACAGTACTCAAATACCGTTCTCCCCGATCTGGCAAAATCGCTGCGCAAACCGCTCCCGCAGGAATGACGCTGCTCATTCTGCGGATCGCCGAGATCACGCCGCCTGAAGAGGCGCCCGCCAGAACAGCTTCTTCCATCACTAAGGCGCGGCAGCCTTCTACGCAATCTCTGTCGGATACGTAGATGACCCGATCCGCAACATCATGCCGATGCAAGCCTGGCGTGATGCCTGCGCCTAGTCCAGGGAATTTTCTCGAACCTTTTTCCCCGCCAAAAATAACACTGCCTTCGGCATCCACCGCCACGATCTGTGTCGACCATCCGCGACCGCGGATATAGTCCATACAACCTCGAATCGTGCCACACGAGCTTACTCCGCAAAATAAATAATCGACTGCACCTAACTGCTCGCCAATTTCCCGCATCGTAGTCTCGCTATGAGCCAGCGCGTTGTCCGGACTTCCGTACTGATTGGTCCAAAAGGCATTCGGGATTTGACTCACCAACTCAGCAACTCGCTTTATGCGTGCTGGCAGAAACTCCCCCGTCGCCTCATCAGGCACGGATACAAGATCGATTTCCCCATGAAAGCTGCGGATGATTTGCAAATGCTGTTGCGTCGTACGCGGATCAACAACACAGACGAAGCGAAGCCCGAGATATCGGCAGAGTTGTGCCAGACTGATGGCTAGGTTGCCGGAGCTAGACTCTACGATGACACTCTCACTCGTCACATCGCCTCGACGTATCGCTTCCCGCAGCATAAACAAGGCAGGCCGATCCTTCGCGCTGCCGCCAGGGTTCATCCACTCCATTTTGCCATATACCTCAAAGGGTTGATCCTTGAACAAGCGAGACAGCCGAATCAGCGGCGTACGTCCGATCGCGTGGACAATACCTCCTTCAAGCTCCATTCGCTCCCCCTCCTTTATGTGTAAAAAATCTTTTTATTTTTCACGTAGGTGCGGTTCTGTGAATCCTCAAAGGCGCCCCCGATAACTTGAATGCCATCTAAAAGTTTCGCCTGTATCATCATGCCGATAGCTGGAATATGGCTCTCCACATCCGCACGAATGCTGTCCAAAACGGTTCGCGTTGCTAAAGCGCTATAGACATAGACAGTTAAAGCGTTGCCGCTAACCTGCACACGAACGCTTGCTTCGCGAAGGTGACGATAAACGACATCCTCAATGTCATAGATACTGATCTTCTCCCCGTGCTTTAGGTCGGGCCCAATGCGTTTTACGATGCTGTGGAAGCTCTGAGTGGGAACGCCCTCTATGTCGATAGTTCTTAAATCTCGTACGATATCGTAAGTGACATAACGCAGCGCGGGGAATGAATCCCTTACTGTCGAGGTGAGGACCAACACCTGCTCCAGTTCATCTGGCAGCGGCTCCATATCAGCACCTAGTAACTCCGCTTTGACGCCCTCTGCAACGATGCCCTCCGTAAATAAATACCTGCCATACTCGTGCGAAAAGTAAGCAATTGTCCCAATCTCGATGGATCCGTACGTATCGGTGACACAAGTCTCTGCGATGTTTAGTCTTTCAGCTACTCGCTGCTTCCAACCTGGTGAAGCAATCTCTCCGACCAGAATGACATGCTGGACGCCATAGTCTGTAGGATCCTCTGACGCTTGCAAAATACGATCCAAAATCGACGGCATCGTATACAGCACTTCGGGTCTAAAGCTTTGAAGCCGTTCAATATGCTGCTCGATCGGAAGCCGAAAGGATACCGATTCTACCTCCATACCGAGCTCCCGAAATACCTCGACTGCCGTTGCCTCCGCATGCCCTGTGCCCATGTCTGCCATCGCAGTTCGGTAACTCGTGCCTGCCAGAATGTTGCGGAAAACGTCCAGTTTGATTCGCAGATAAGCTTCTTCGTCCGATTGGGAATAAAAAATCGTCTTACGCCGCTTGGAGCTCGTGCCTGACGTCTGATACCGATTCATCTCCGCGCGGGGCAGGTACGGGTTGGTGTCTGTGTAGTAGAACGATTCCAACATCTCGGCTGACACAAGCGGCAGTGTAGTCATAGCAAGTTCTTCTTGATCCGCCCCGACTTCTTGCACGTGTCCTGATAACAACCAGGGAAATTGCCGTTTCATCCTTTGTATTACTTCTTTCATGTGCATGGACGTGCGGTTCCTCCTCTCGGCAGTACGAACTAAACATAACCCCAAATACACCTGACTACATATCCTATGCGCCCTTCCTGCCCATCGTTCTATATTCCTAATTTACAAACCAGAATCCCTTTTCACCTGCCTCCGCAAGCGCTCATATCATAAGGAATAATGAAACGACATGCTCGCTAAAGAAAGGATCGTAGCCATGACCAGTTCACTGAAGGCCGTTTCAAGCAAATGGATTAAAACACGCGTCACGCTTCGGGATGCGAAGCTGCGCCAGCATGTGCCAACTACGCATCCTTTTAGTCGAAATCGATTATTTGCCATGCTCACCCAGCACGGTATGCTCTATGTTAAACCTGACATCGGTTCCCTCGGTATAGGCGTTATGCGCGTTGAGAAACGGGGAAAAACCTACCGCTATCAAAGCGGCGTGACCATTTACCGTTTTCCGACGTTCGATAAGCTGTATCAATCCCTCCTGCACCGCTGCGGCACCAAGCGATATCTCATTCAGAAGGGTATCCATGTGCTTAAGCATGAGGGGAATCCCTTCGATTTCCGGGTCATGATTCAGCGCAGCCCTACGGGGAAATGGGTATGTACGGGGACTGCAGCTCGGGTCGCTCATCCGCAGAAAGCCGTAACCAATGGCAGTCAAGGCGGCACCATCTACAGTCCCTATGACCTCTTGGAACCCCAATTCGGGGTAGATGCAACATCTATTCTTATGTTCAAAATGGAACAAATCGCCCATTTGACCTCCGTTCAATTAAGCCGCGCGTATCCTGCCATGAATGAGCTCGGCATCGATATTGCCGTCGACCACAGGCTGAAGCCATGGATTCTCGAGGTCAACACGCGGCCTGATCCCTGCCCCTTCACCAAGCTGGAGGACAAATCGATCATCCGTAACATCATCCGATTCGGCAGAGCTAATGGCCGAAAGTATGATTTGACCTGCTCGAAGGCGAAAAAAGCGCCGAAGCAGCGGGTGTCGACCGCATCTAATGTGCAGCCTGAGTCGAGTGTAGAACCTTCTTCTGAAGCCCCGTCTCCGTCTGAACCAACTTCTGATAGTTAGTCATGTCTCCACTATTCACTAAAGCAAAAGGCCGTCCCCCAAGGTAAATTAAACCTTGGGGGACGGCCTTTACAATTGTTATGAACCTGCGCCGCGATATCGTTTGACGCCAATATTCCAAACCGTGATGCCCAGCGCACTAAACGCGATGCCAACCACAGGGGTGAGCAGAGCGAACCATTTCCAGTTCTCCGGGTCAATGAAATACGCGGCTGGATAGAAGCCAACGAACGCAAACGGTAGAACCCACGTCAGTATGCTGCGCAACAATTTATTATAAATCGTCGCTGGATAGCGCCCATAGTTCTGGATGTTCCAAATTAACGGCAAGATACCCGTTGGTGCATCGGAGAAGAAGGCTAATGACGTCAGTGAGATATACACCCCTGCATAGATGAGGATCGAGCCCACCACCATGACGATGAAGATCAACGGATCATGCCAATGGAACGGCAAGTCAAGCTGTACCCAGGAGTAGATCATTACGATCAAGCCCGCCAACGCGCTGAACATAGATGCTGGATCAAGATTCTCGAGCATCAGCTGCCACAGATTATAAGCAGGACGCGTTAAGATACGATCCATTTCCCCTTTGACAATGTAGCGCTCACTAAAGCCCCACAGATTAAAAAAGGAAATAAATATACCATAAGGGATCATAAAATAACCGTAGATGAACAAAATTTGTTCTTGATTCCAGCCGCCAAGCGATTGCGTTTGCATAAAGACGACAAGAATGAAGAATAAATTCAACCCATTGAATAACAAGTCGGACAGTACTTCAATCCAAAAATCGGATCGGTAGGTGAGCCTTGTTTTCATGTAGTTTTTGAAATAGTCGAAAATCAGGGTGAAATAGAATGTCTTGAACATCTGCTACCCCCCCTGTACGAATAGACGTGTTTTGGATTTAACCCACAGTACATAGATCGGAATAATTAAGAGCAAGAACCACAGTACTTGTACGCCAAAGTTTTGGAGTATGGCATTGCCCGTAATTTTGCCAGTAAACACTGCACTAGGTAAGTAAGTTATCGCCTGAAATGGCAGCCACTCGAGAATGGACTTGGACCATCCTGGGAAAAAGGAAATCGGAATAATGAGCCCTGAAAAAAGGTCAACCGCTACGCGCTTCATGCGCATAAGGCCTTCATTATTTTCGAGAAAAAAGGCAAACAAGCCCGTAATGATATTCAACTGCGTATTAATCAGGAAGCTGAAGAACAACATCACTAAGTAGATGACCCACAATTTAGGATCTGTTGGGAACTGAATCGGAAGCAGCAGCCAAATAAAGATCATACCAGGTGTCGTGAAGAGCAGCAGTCGAAAAATACCTTCACCTAAGCCTTGCATCATTTTAACAAAAATATAATTGTACGGCCGGATGAATTGAATCGCTACACTGCCATCCCGAATCTCGTTCGCTATTTCACGATCTAAGTTATTGAAGTAAAAAGCGCGGCCCATCCAGGAAATCGCCACATAGGTTGTCATTTGGCCCAATGTAAGGCCTCCGATGACCGCTTGATCTCCGTATATTGCTTTATAGACGAAATAGTAGGAGCCAATATTGATCGCGTAGATCAGAATCCCGCTGTAATAATTCACCCGATAAGCGAGCATCATTAGAAATCGCATGCGTATTACTTCTATATAAGCTCTATGCATGGGTCGTGACTCCCTCTGGCTGATCGATATCCAAACGTTTTACTTCGGCGGAGCCTGATTTATAAATTTCACGGACGATATCGTCGGTATTCGTTTCATTAATCTTAATATCTTGGATTTGGAGCACGCCAACGACGCGGCTTAGCACCTCCGAGATATTAGCTCTTTCATAAGGGATGAATACTTTGGCTGAAAGCTCATTGTCTAGCTGCCAAGCTACATCTAAGCCGAGAGTCAGCTCTTGGAGACGGGCTAATGTTGTAGGGTACTCAAACTGCAGCACAACTTCTTTGCCCTTGCCCCATCTGGCTTTCAACTCTTCCAGACCGCCATCATAAATAATTCGGCCGTCATCTAGCATAATAACACGGGAGCACAATGCCTCGATGTCCTGCAAATCGTGCGTTGTCAGCAAGATTGTTGTTTCATAGCGCTGATTGAGTGACTTCAGAAATTCGCGAATTTCTGTTTTCACAACGATGTCGAGACCAATGGTCGGCTCATCGAGAAATACGATTTCAGGATTATGCAGCAGTGAAGCTGCTAATTCACAACGCATCCGCTGACCCAAGCTGAGTTTACGGACAGGTCTTGAAAGGAGCTCCGACAGCTGCAAACGATCTACGAGCTCGTCGAGACGTTTCTTGTAATCAGCTTCGGATACACGATACACCTTTTTGAGCAGCTGGAACGACTCAACTACACCGATATCCCACCATAGCTGGCTGCGTTGACCGAAAACGACACCGATCCCAGCTACGAATTTCTCACGTTCTTTGAAAGGCACATAACCATTTACCTTGATATGACCGGATGTGGGTACAAGAATACCCGTAAGCATCTTGATCGTCGTTGACTTTCCAGCGCCATTTTCACCAATATATCCACAAATTTCACCTTTAGGAATCTGAAAGCTTATGTCCTTCACAGCTGTGATTTGCTTATACTCTCTCTTGAATAAATCTTGTACGGCTCCTTTGAGGCCACCGCGGCTTTGCTGAACCTGGAATTCCTTGCGAAGCATTTGAACATCTATAGCTAACATGCGTCTTTCCCCCTGACTTTGTCGTCTCGGTTACAGATTACGGCAACATTCGTCATAACTTGCTATCGAAGTTTCGTAGCATCTATAATATGGATCATAATGACGTTTTTCACAACCATATAACATGCTCATGATAACCCAATTCTGTAAATAAAAAAAGTACAGATTAACTAATCTTGTATTTCCCCTTAAATCACGCTGAATTTTACTCTGGAGAGGAGCTTACCTTGTATGAAAATCTTCAAACGAACCATGCTCCTGATCGTTATGCTTCTTTTCGTGGTCGCCGGCTATTATTCTTACTCCATCTACAGCTTCGCGAATAATATCTCGCATAAATCAGATAGTCCGGAAGGGAAAGGAAGTGCAGGATTTATTCCCGATACCGTAAAGGAAAAAGGAGATAAATACACCCCCCCCAAATGGGAAGGCAAGCAGCGCGTGAATATTTTGCTCTTAGGCGGCGATTCACGTGGCATGGTGAAGAATGAGCTGCCGCGTTCGGACAGCATTATGCTCGCCTCTATCGATCCTGTCACAAAGAAAGCTTATCTGTTCTCGATTCTGCGGGATACGTACGTGAAGATCCCTGGTGAAGGCGAAGATCGGATTAACACCGCGATTACGACTGGCGGACCTAACTTGGCCATGAAAACCGTCAGTGACCTGCTTGGCATTCCGGTTCAATATTATGTATATACAGATTTCAAAGGCTTCATCGCATTGATTGATGCGGTAGGCGGTATTGATATTGAGGTCGAGAAGGATATGAAATATTCCGACTCCGAAGATGATCATGTGTATGATATTAATTTGAAAAAGGGGCAGCAGCATCTGGATGGCAAAACAGCCCTGCAATATGTTCGCTTCCGACATGATGCGTTATCCGATTTCTCCCGAACAGAGAGACAACGGAAGTTCCTGACTGCTGTTGCGAGTAAGATGCAATCAACGTCCTCCTTGATCAAACTGCCGCGCATTCTGAATGCGATCGATCCTTATATCGATACCAATCTCAGTGTAACTGACATGCTCAAGCTCGGAAGTCTTGGCTATGAAGCCAAAGCAGATGGGATCGTATCCTCGCAGCTTCCGCCTTCGGACCTGCTCATGGAGAAAACGATCCGCGGCGCTTCGGTAATAACAGCGGATAAATTGAAGCTCCAGCAATATATGAAAGACCTTTTCGCTGGTAAAGCGGACGCCGATTCAGGTCCAACCAAGCCTTCACCTTCGCCAACGCCGAAGGTGACAGGGAAAACAGTGAAGTAGGCACGAATAGGATAAAAAATCTGGATAATAAGAGTGGGTATCCACTCTTATTTTTCGTATGAGGAGCTTGTACAAGCGCCTGACGCAGGGATACAGTGAATCGAATTATCGATGGTGACAAAAGTGAGAATTTGTCAGTTGTAATCCGTCAGTACTCGTTCGCGGTGATGTAGGTATAGTGATTCGAAATATTTGACGGTGACAAAAGTGAGAATTTGTCAGTGTAATCCGTCAGTGCTCGTTCGCGGTGATGCAGGTATAGTGATTCGAAATAATTGACGGTGACAAAAGTGAGAATTTGTCAGTGTAATCCGTCAGTGCTCGTTCGCGGTGATGCAGGTATAGTGATTCGAAATAATTGACGGTGACAAAAGTGAGAATCTGTCATTTGTAATCCGTCAGTGCTCGTTCGCGGTGATGCAGGTATAGTGAGTCGAATTAATCGACCGTGACAAAAGTGAGAATTTGTCAGTTGTAATCCGTCAGTGCTCGTTCGCGGTGATGCAGGTATAGTAATTCGAAATAATCGACGGTGACAAAAGTGAGAATTTGTCAGTTGTAATCCGTCAGTACTCGTTGGCCGAGATGTGATGATATAGTGAGTCGAAATATTTCGACTGTGACAAAAGTGAGAATTTGTCAGTTGTAATCCGTCAGTGCTCGTTCGCGGTGATGCGGGTATAGTGAGTCGAATTAATCGACGGTGACAAAACCTAAAAATACAAATAAAGGAATGATACTTTCTATGGAACGCAAGCAATCCGAGCTTCTCTATCAAGAAGCACTTAAACACATCGTCGGCGGGGTCAACTCCCCTTCCCGCTCGTTCAAAGCCGTTGGCGGCGGCGCGCCCGTCTTTATGAAGCGTGCGCAAGGCGCACACTTCTGGGACGTTGACGGGAATCGCTTCATTGACTACCTCGCCGCCTATGGCCCGATCATTACCGGTCACGCGCATCCGCACGTGACAGAAGCGATTTGCCGCGCCGCACAGAACGGCACGCTGTATGGCACCCCAACCGAACTCGAGATCGAGTTCGCCAAGATGCTGAAGTCGGCGATTCCATCGCTCGACAAAGTGCGCTTCGTCAACTCCGGCACCGAGGCCGTGATGACGACGATCCGCGTGGCGCGCGCGTTCACGAAGCGCACCAAGATCATTAAGTTTGCCGGATGCTACCACGGCCACTCAGATCTCGTGCTGGTGGCGGCTGGCTCCGGGCCGTCCACACTGGGCATACCGGACAGCGCTGGCGTGCCGGCGAGCATCGCGCAAGAGGTCATCACCGTGCCGTTCAACGACATACCGGCACTAGAGACCGCGCTTGCGCGCTGGGGTGAAGAGATCGCCGCGGTGATGGTGGAGCCCATCGTCGGCAACTTCGGCATGGTTATGCCCCATGCCGGTTACCTTGAGCAGCTGTGCGCAGCTGCTCGCAAACATGGTGCCCTCGTCATCTACGACGAGGTGATCACGGCGTTCCGATTCCATTATGGAACGGCACAGACCTATGAAGGCCTCCCTATTCTAGAGGGTGGCCCAACCGAGGCCGCGGCGCGCTTCGCCGCCGTGGAGCCGGACCTGACGGCCCTCGGGAAAGTGATCGGCGGCGGGCTGCCGATCGGGGCCTACGGGGGCCGCAAGGAAGTGATGGAGCAGGTCGCGCCGCTCGGACCTGCTTATCAGGCCGGCACGATGGCGGGGAACCCCGCCTCCATCTCAGCCGGTATCGCCTGCTTGGAGGTGCTCCAGCAGCCAGGTGTATACACCAAGCTCGAACAGCTTGGTACACGCCTTTCACAAGGCATCGCTGAATCGGCCGCTCGCCACGGCATTGCCTTGACGCTGAACCGCATCGGCGGCGCCTTCTCTACGCACTTCTGTGATCATCCAATCACCAACTATGAGGAAGCGCAGGATACGGACGGCGAACGCTTCGCTGATTTCTTCCGACTTATGCTGGAGCAAGGCATCAATCTTGCACCTTCCAAATACGAAGCTTGGTTCATGACGATTGCCCATACAGATGAAGACATTGCCCAAACGCTCGAAGCCGTAGATCGCGCTTTCAAAGTGATGAAAACACGCTGATTGTCCCAAAAACGAACTATGATCCTATTAGGATTATAGTTCGTTCGTCTTTCTACATGAACTAGAGTTGTATGAATTATGGTTTTATTCACCAATATACAAAAAAGGTAACGCTTACATTTGTGTTTTACGTCCGCAAGTATTGTCGGATGAAGTTTTTCATGCTATTCTAAGATTACTTTTACCCTTTTAGCGAAACGGCTTGAATACACAGTATTTTCCTAGAAAGTTAGGGCATGATTTACAAATACTACACGGATTTTTGTGTGCGTTGCCCTACTTTCCTACGAGTCGATTTATGCCGTATTTTAAGAGTTATATCTCCTGTAAATTGGCATGATATTCAGTTATATTGCATTTTTATACACAATCATGCATATTTCGGATTTAAGCATATTGTGGCTTTTCTCCCTAAAATGTGAGAGCTGGCAGGCTCATAAGCGCCAGAATGCAAGAAGCGTTAGCAAGAGGAGTTTAATTATGTATGGGAGGTGACGGTCAGGCGACTGACCAGAGCAATGAATGAAATTATGCGTAATGAAGGCCGTTTTCAAGATCTACTAGGAACCGAACACGACAGCTGCGGTATTATCTGTATTATTGAAAAGAATGGTCACCCTTCCCGTGATAACATCCAAAAAACGATTGATGCCCTTGTTAAAATGGAACATCGTTCAGGATTTATCAATGGTGAAGGTGATGGTTGCGGTATTTTAACAGACATTCCACGTACTCTCTGGGAAAAGAAACTAACAGACGCGGGTCTGGACGGCAAGCTTGCCTATGACAACCGTTTTTCTGTTGGCCATATCTTTGTCCCACGTAAGCTGGACTTGACTGTTACTGAGATTCAAAACGGCATTCGTGAGCTTTTTGCCTCCCATGATGTATCCATTATTCTTGAGCAAGAAAACCTCGTTGACAGCTCTTCACTAGGCGCCAATGGTCTGCTTGATGAGCCTACGTTCTGGCAAATTGCAGGTATTAGCAACAAGACTGAAGGTCAAGTTGCTGATCACCTTTATGAGCTGCATATTGCGATTGAAGATCGTTACAATGTTCATGTTGCGACACTAAGCAATGTGACGTCTGCCTACAAAGTATTAGGTGCAGCAAGCATCCTTCCTAAATATTTTAACGACTTGCGTGATCCTTTGTTTGCGTCCCAAGTCACTATCGGTCACAACCGTTATTCAACGAACACATT
The DNA here is from genome assembly GCF_056402415.1 of Paenibacillus sp. P4_A9. Classification (NCBI taxonomy): domain Bacteria; kingdom Bacillati; phylum Bacillota; class Bacilli; order Caryophanales; family Paenibacillaceae; genus Paenibacillus; species Paenibacillus sp. P4_A9. The sequence continues at coordinate 210,205 of NZ_JBFUHL010000004.1, read as the reverse complement.
GTCCAGCTTCTTCCGCGTTCAACCGTTCTCCCTTCTTGGACACAACGGTGAAATTAACACGGTGAAGAAACTTCGTCTTGAAGCTGACATGGTTGGCGTTCCGCTTGTTAGCGGCGGTTCCGACTCCCAAGACATGAATAGAACGATCGAAACATTCATACACCGTTTTGGATTGTCGCTTTTCGAAGCCATGGAAATGGTATTCCCTCCTATTATTAATGAAATGAAACAGTTCCGTCCGGAGCTTCAAGATTTGTATGTGTACTACCGTCAAGTATGGGGCCACTTTGCTCAAGGTCCAGCGGGTATCGTTTCCCGTTACGGTAACGAGTGTATTTTCAGCGTAGATGCGCTAGGTCTTCGTCCAGTATGGATGGTTGAAAGTGACACGTCCCTGTACTTCTCATCTGAGCAAGGTGTTATTACAGTTGGCGAAATGGTTGCTGATCCGAAGCCAATCGCTCCAGGCGAAAAAGTCGGTGTTGTTCTGACACCAGGCGAGCACATTCAAGTGATTCCTTATCATGAAGTTCAAACCTTGGTGTATGAGCGTGTAAGCAAGCGTGTGAATTTTGGCGGTCTTCGTTCTTATTTGAACCCTGCCCAAACGAATACAGAAGCTGAGCTTAATGAGAATATTGTTACAACTGATCAAGTGTATAGTGCATTTGGTTGGGATCGTGACGGCATTTCACACATTGAATCCATGTCTGAAACTGGCGCTGAGCCGATTCGTTCGTTGGGTCATGATTCACCTCACGCGGCTCTTGCATGGGAACGTCAGAACGTGCCAGATTTCATTAAAGAAAGTGTTGCCGTTGTAACAAACCCTGCCATTGACCGTGACCGTGAAATGGAGCATTTCTCCACGCGTGTTATCGCTGGAGCTCGTCTTCCGGTATTTGCACAGGTGGATAGCAACCTTCGTCTTGAGCTACTTGCTCCGCTTGTTCTAGAAGGAACGAACGGTGTTGGCAGCGAAGAGCACTTATCACAACCGTCATTTGAGCAATTGCTTGCACAATTCCGTGCACAAGGCGATAACAAAGTAGCTGTTCTATCCACAACTTTTACTAGAGGAACTTCTCTACAAGATGGTTTGAACAAACTTGCAGCAGATGCAATCTCCGCAGCTCGTGATGGCGCTGTACTTCTAGTCTTGGACGATGCAGAAGCTCATCAAAACGACCGCTTGTGGCTGGATCCGCACCTTGTCGTTTCCAAAATCGATATCGCACTTCGTGCGGAAAAGCTTGGTTTCGGCGACAACCTGCGCCGTCATGTTACGTTGATCCTTCGTTCAGCTGCTATTCGCAGCCTGCATGATATCGCTGTAGCTTGTGGTCTAGGTGCTGATGTGATTTCTCCTTATTTGCTCTTCTCAACAGCTTCTGACAAAGAAGGCCAAGCAGCAGCAGCACGTAAAGTGTACGCGGCTCTAACGAAAGGACTTGAGAAAGTCATTTCAACGATCGGAACGCACGAGCTTCGTGGGTACACACGTTTCTTCTCCTCCATCGGCTTCCATCCGGAAGTATCCGAGGTGCTGGATATCGTAAACTACCTTGGTAGTGAAAAAGCAGGAACTGGCTTTGCGCAGCTTGAAGCTGAGGCAGAAGCACGTTATGCGGATTACACGAATCCGAAAGCGAAAGCAGCGAAAAACTTCCGTTTCTTCCAACGTATGTGGAAAGCACTAGGCGATGCCGCTTCAGGAGCTGCTCCTTACAGCGACTACCGCGACAAGCTGCGTGAAGAAGAGAAGAAGAACCCGATTTCCATTCGTCACATTGCGGGCTTCAAAGCAATCAGCGATGGCCGTCAGCCACTCGATCCGTCGCAAGTTGATATCTCGATTGGCGGTCACTCTTTGCCGATGTTGATTTCTTCCATGTCCTTCGGTTCACAAAATGAAACAGCTTTCCGTGCCTACGCTGAAGCCGGCGAACGTCTGAACATGGTAACCATGAACGGCGAGGGCGGAGAGATTAAAGATATGCTTGGCCGTTACAAAAAAACGCGCGGAGCGCAAGTCGCTTCCGGACGTTTCGGTGTTAACATTGAGCTTGCTAACGCAGTCGCTTTCCTTGAGATCAAAATCGGTCAAGGGGCAAAGCCAGGTGAAGGCGGTCACTTACCAGGCTCCAAAGTAACAGCGAAAATCGCTGAAGCACGTAACGCTACAATCGGTTCAGACCTGATCTCGCCATCCAACAACCACGATATTTACTCGATCGAGGATTTGGCGCAAATCATTTCCGAGCTTAAAGAAGGCAGCGGACGTAAAGCCAAAATCATCGTGAAAATTCCAGTTGTTCCTGGTATCGGAACGATTGCGGTTGGTGTTGCCAAAGCTGGCGCTGACGTGATTACTCTCTCCGGTTTCGACGGCGGTACAGGTGCGGCTCGTATTCACTCCTTGACGCACGTTGGTCTTCCTACGGAGATTGGTACGAAGCTTGCTCACGTTGCTTTGATTGAAGCTGGTCTTCGTCACCGCGTTGAGCTATGGTCCGATGGCGGTCTGAAATCAGGCGCTGACGTTGTTAAAATGGTTATGCTCGGTGCGAACCGTGCAGGCTTCGGTAGTATCGCGATGCAATCTATTGGTTGTACAACATGTCGCGGTTGTCACCTTGACACTTGTCACGTTGGTATCGCTACACAAATCGATTCCATGGAAGAAGCTGAAGAAAAAGGTCTTCGTCGTTTCGTACCGCGTCAGTTCGATCTAGCTGTAGACAGCTTGGTTCGTTTGTTCGGTTCGATGGGTGAAGAAGTACGTGAAGTCGTAGCTTCCCTTGGTTTCAAAAGCTTACAAGAACTCGTTGGCCGTTCCGATCTTTTGGAGCAAATCAGCCACATTGAGCGTATCGATCTATCCGATATTCTTCGTCCGGCTCCACTACAGTTCATCTCTGAAGAGACAAGAGCGGCTGAAGCAGCAGCAGTGTCATCCGATATTCGTATCGCGGCTGGCGCAGAAGGTCTCGACTTCTTCCCGGATTCCGTATCGTTCGATGCTCCTGTCGTTCGTAACTGGTCCAAAGTGGACGCCGAGTCCCGTATTCTTGGAACTCGTTATTCCAGCCATCGTGTAAGAGACCGTTTCAACGGCAGCTATGATGAGCTTCCAGCTGTTGCTCTTAACTTGATCGATGGTTCCGTTCCTGGTAACGGTCTTGCCGCATTCAACGCACGTGGCGTGAATATTACTGTTCACGGCGGTGCTGAAGATGGTCTTGGTAAAATGGCCTTCGGTGGTAAAGTTGCCATCGTCAAGTCACTTGGCCAAAACAACACCTTCATCAACGGCAGCGTTGGTAAGTCGTTCGGTTACGGAGCTCAAAAAGGTTTGTTCTTGATTCAAGGCAGCGCAGATACACGTGCATGTATCCGTTTCTCCGGTGCTGACGTTGTATTCGGCGGCGAGATCACAACGCCTCTACGCGATGAGCTTGGCGGTCTAGCAGCACGTGCGAACCTTAAAGGCTTCGCGTTCGAGTACATGACAAACGGCCGTGCCGTTGTTATGGGCGATCCAGGTCCATGGATCTGTGCCGGTATGACAGGCGGGGTTATCTACCAACGTCTCGTGCCGGAAATGGGTCTTGATCAAGCAGCCATCGAACGTCGTATTGCTAAAGGCGCTAAAGTTAAACTTGAGCCTATCGGCCTTCAAAGTAAAAAAGATCTTACCGAATTACTCACAGCTTACCATGCTGAGCTTGCGAACTCCGGTCAATCGGAACCCGCAGCTAAAATCGAAGCTTTGCTTGGCAACCTTGAAGCTAGCTTCATCCGTATCTCCCCGGTCAACATGCAAGCTGACCAATCCGTTGCTACGGAATAGTCTTTTGCTTAAGGCTCCACCAAACCTTCATTGGTTTGGTGGAGTTTTTTTGTAAGAGGTAGTACTTCCGTTGCATAAAATATGCTCATCTATCGCATTTTATTAGTGCAACACCATCCGCATGCCAGAGGAGGTTTTTAGCGATGAGCCACTCAAAACGCCGCGAAGAAGCTGCATGGAAGGGTCGTAAACAAGCTCAACATCCACCACATGGTAAGGTGAAAGCCCTGGCGGAATTCGCCAGCGAGTATGACGCGGAAAACCAGAAGTAACTAAGACCCCCTCTCCTCCCACACGTTAGAGGGACCAACACAAAGAGCCCGTCAGCCATTTACATGGTCGTCGGGTTCTTTGTGGTAGATATATGGGCACTATCCCCTTCGCTCAGATTAGCCAACTTTTCACTTGTTTCTTAGCCTAAGGGTAGTGGAAAAATGATTCACTTTTTCCTGAGAAATCATGCTACAATAATTTGTATTATACGACAATACAAATTATAAGGAGCTGTTTGCCATGTCGCGTCTGCTTATAACCGAGGAACAAGTGGCTTTCTATCGCGAAAACGGATATTTGATTGGTCTTGCGCCCGTATACTCACCGGAGGAAATGAGCGTTCTTAATCAAGAGCTGGAGCAACTCTCCGCGCTGCTCGAACCTTCCGAGAAACTCATGGCCATCCGAGAGTGGCATATGTCCAGCAGGTGGTTATACGACATTTGCACTCATCCTAAATTATTAGATCAAGTAGAAGGCATTCTCGGTCCAAATTTCTTCCTATGGGGCTCGCAATTCTTCGCCAAGGGGCCTGGCTCCCCCGATACAGTCGCTTGGCACCAAGATGCGTATTATTGGCCGCTTCATCCTCACAATTCGGTGACGGTATGGCTCGCTTTCGTAGACGCCGACGAAGAGAACGGAGCAATGAAGGTCATTCCAAAAAGCCATAAAGCCGGACTTATCAAGCATAACAGCATTGACGGTGATTCCGTGCTGACGTTGGAACTGGAGCAGGGCACGTTCAATGAGTCGGCTCAGCGATCGTTGACGTTAAAGGCTGGACATATGTCGTTGCACGACGATGCGATTGTCCATGGATCGCCTGCGAACGGATCGGACCGTTGGCGGATCGGATTGACGATTCGGTATTCCGGAACGAACGTGAAATGTGACTTGTCGCGGGCGCCGCAATTCAAGGCTTACTTAGTCCGGGGACAGGATGATTTCAACCATAATCCGCAAGGCGAGATTCCGGTCGAGAAGTTCGCTCGCTTGTCGCCGGAGCATCATATCTCGAGCACGGACGAAATAAAAAGCTAAGGAGGCTGAATGGCTTGTCTCTCTATATGGGGCTCAAAGACGATATCACGAAGCTGGTATTAGACGGGACGTACAAAAGCGGCTCGGGTCTGCCCACGGAACAAGAGCTGTGCGAACGGTATGGCCTCAGCAGGGTAACGGTGCGAAAGGCGCTCGAAGAACTAAAGAAGGACGGCATGATCTCGAGCGTTCAAGGACAAGGCACCGCCGTATCTTCCCGCAAAGGCGGCTATCCTAGCTCGCTTGAGCTGATCGCTTTGGTTGCCCCGACGCACAATCCGTTCTTCGCTTCGTTCATGGCGCATTTCGAGAAGGTGGCGGAGGAAAACGGTTCGCTTGTCTTGTTCAAGCAGGATTTCCAAGGCAGGGCTTTCGCATCGGAGGACTTATTCTACCGGTTCATCAAGAAAGATATACGCAACGTCGTCTTCTGGCCGCAGTTAGGTCCAATCGACTTCAACATGATGAAGCGTCTGCGAGCGGTCGGGATGAATATGGTTTTTTTCGACCAAATGTACGAGACGGAAGTCGCCGACGCGGTCGGCATCGACTGCCATCATGCCGTGGCGGAGCTATTTGCAGCATTGTTGGCCAGGGGTTGCGGCAAAGTGCTATTCCTAGGTTACGATGGGTTGAGCATTCCCAGCGAAATGCAGCGGGAAGAGGCTTTTTTAGCGCTCGGCGGAGATCCTCGTAATATATACCGGGTGAAATGGGGCGGAGAAGTTGATACGGAGGTCGTGCAGTTGTTGGAGCGCCTGCGGGATAAAGGGAGTCTGCCAGCAGGTATCATCTGCTGCAACGGACCGATCGGACTAGCTGCGGCGAAGTATTATGAATCCGCTGGAATTGACCATTCGCCCCTAGGCGTAATCGATTTCTTGCCAGAGATGGTCCGGTATCCGATGGTCGTCTACCAGCAGCCGATGAAAGAAATGGCCCTAAAGATTTACGAGCGGCTCCTTGCGCAAAATAACGAAGGCGAGCTTTGGCAACCGAACCGCTATATGGTGAAAGGTTTACTCATTGAAACTTAATATTAGGCGATCGATATCGAATAAACTGGAATAAATTAGACAAGTTGAGACGAGCTCCTCCCCCATCAGCTTGCTCTACTAACACAAAAATACGCTCCGTCCTAATTTCGACGGAGCGCACATTCATACCTACTTCTTAGCCGCTTGATAGGCTTCGATATATTGAGCAGCCTTCTTCGCTACAAGGCTGTAGTTTCCTGTTTTGACTGCTTCGCTGGTCAAATCGGAGCCGATGCCGACGGCAACTGCGCCGGCCTGGATCCACTCGCCGAGGTTGCTCAGCGATACCCCGCCAGTAGGCATAATGTTCGCCTGTGGCAGCGGACCTTTAATGGCCTTAATCATCGCCGGGGAGTAAAGGTTACCCGGGAAGAGCTTTACAATATCCACGCCTAGCTCTAGCGCGGCTTGGATATCCGCAATCGTCATGCACCCTGGCATGATGGGTACACGATACCGGTTACACAGCGTAACCGTGTTCGGGTTCAAGGACGGGCCGACAACGAACTCGGCCCCGCTTAGGATCGCGGCACGCGCCGTTTCGGGGTCAAGGGCTGTGCCCACCCCGATGATCGCGTACTTGGACGCGTCCTTCGCTGTGCTCGAGTAGCGCTTCGCTAGCTCCTCGATCGCGCGCAGCGCGAAAGGCACGGTCATCGTGACTTCGATGACTTTAATACCGCCGGCGATGGCTTGATCCGCCATTTCGACGACTTCTTCTGGCGTATCACCGCGTAGGACGGCAACAACACCCTCATTTGTAATTTGCTGAAGTAATTGAAGTTTTTTCACAACCATCTTCCCTTCTATGTGTGAACCTATTATTTAACGTTCGATATGTTTAATGTTGTTAAGTACCGCTTCCACTTGCTCCCACGTCGGAGCGCCTTCCCAGTCGCCTTCTGTCTGCACGATCATGGAACCCACCAAGTTCCCGATGCGAACAGCCTCAGGGTACTCATACCCTTTCTGCAAACCAGTCAAGAAACCTGCGCAGAATCCATCACCCGCACCCACGGTATCAATAACTTGCTCTGCTTTGAAGTAAGGCACAGTCGTAATAGAATCAGCTGTTACGACATACGTCACATCTTCTCCACCTTTGACGATGGATACGGCCGACAACTCGCGCAGCTTGCTCACGATGACATCCCAGTCTTCTGTTTGGTACAGTAACTTCAGCTCATCCAAGCCTGGCAAGAAAATATCGGACAGCTTCGCAAGCTCAAGCAGCACTGGACGTGCCTCATCGATATTCCATAGCTTTAAGCGTAAATTCGGATCAAAGCTAACCTTCACCCCATGCTTCCGCGCCAAGCGCACGGCTTCGAAAGCTGCCTCTCTACACGACTCACTTAAAGCCGGTGTGATACCGGTAACATGCAATAGTTTTGCCCCAGCGATGTACGCCTCATCCAAATGGCTCGGGCTCATCTGACTTGCTGCCGAGTTTTTGCGATAGTAGTAAACAGACGTTTTGCCCATTAGGACTTCACGCATCATAAGCCCTGTTGGCGCCTCTGCGGTCAACTCTGCGCGAGAAACATCGACGCCTTCACCACGGATTTTTTTGAAAATCATACGACCTAACGGGTCCTTCCCCAGCCTGCCGAACCAGCCTACGCTGCCGCCAAGACGTGAAATCCCGATCGCCACATTGCTCTCTGCACCGCCAAATAGGCTATGCAGCTCCGAAGAATACTCCAAGCCCTTACCGCCTGAAGGCATTAGCAATGCCATTGTTTCGCCAAACGTAATAATATCTGGTCCTGATCCTGTATTTACCGACATAGAAGCTCTCCATCCATTCCGATCACGACTCGCGTGTCCCGTTAATTGAAACGCTTAAATAAATGAGATATCTCATATTATAGTGGATATGGACGGTTTTCACCAGACTTTTACGAAGGGTTTCTTCTCCACCAATTAAAGGAAAAACCTCTCACCCAATCATTCCATAAGGAACGATCATGTAAGAGGTTGGATTATTTTTATAGCCCCGTCGCCTCAGCAACAGCTAGCTCATGCTGAAACTCCTCGTGAATGCGCCCATTCGACGCCAACACGTTACGGACACCCAAATGATACGGCTTGCCCTCTGTATCCGTCACACGGCCGCCTGACTCTTGAATGATCAAGGCACCTGCGGCTATGTCCCAGGCATTCAGACCAATTTCCCAAAAGCCGCTAAGACGCCCAGCAGCCACATAAGCCAAATGCAACGCAGCAGAGCCTGCTACTCGGATGTTACGTACTTTAGGCGATAGCGCCCCAACACCCTTCAGATTAATGGGCAAAGCTCCATCACGATCAGCCGGGAACCCCGTGGCAATTAAACTGGTGAGCAGCGTCTCCTCTTCGGAGACCTCTGTCTTTTTCCCATGCATGTAGGCGCCTTTCCCTTTCTCCGCTACAAACAGCTCGTCGCGCGACGGGTCGTATACAACACCTACGATCACTTCACCCTTGTGCGCAAGCGCAATGGATACAGAGTAGAACGGAAAACCGTGCACGAAGTTCGTTGTCCCATCGATCGGATCTACGATCCAGAGATACTCTTCGTCGCTCATCTCTTGCAGCGCTTTGGCCGATGCCTCCGGACCTGGTTCAACGCCTTCTTCCCCCAGGATGGAATGGTTTGGGAAATGTGTCATAATCAAATTGCGAATCAGCTTTTCCGAGCCTTTATCAACCTCTGTCACAAGGTCTTGAGCAGAGAACTTCGTCCCTACATGATTAATGTCTCCGAGCTTCGTCTTGATCCATTGACCCGCTTTTGCTGCCGTATTAATGGCTACTGCTGTAAAACTTTTACTTCCCACCACAAAAGCTTCTGTACCATTACCAACCATCTATATCAACTCTTTCTTTTCATTAATTTAGATAATACGTTAAGTATAGTAAATTATACGTTTCTAATACTAGTGCGTTTCATCCTAAATTATTCGTACATTTTCACATTAGCGCGAAAAAAAGCGAAAAAAAACCGTAACGGCACGAGGGCCGTACGGATTTCACTTATTTTTATCTATGAAAATAAGGCTTTTCTTAAATACCAACGATGTGGTACCCGCCGTCTACATAAATAACTTCGCCCGTGATACCGCGGGACAGGTTGCTCATCAGGAACATAGCCGTGTCGCCAACTTCAGCTGTATCTGTTGTTTTACGAAGCGGTGCTTTCTCTTCGACTTGACGCAGGATGGAGTTGAAATCCTTGATCCCTTTGGCAGCCAAGGTACGGATCGGACCAGCCGAAATACCGTTCACGCGAATGCCGTATTGTCCAAGATCTGCCGCCAAGTAGCGAACGCTAGCTTCTAGCGCAGCCTTGGCAACTCCCATGACGTTGTAGTTCTTCATTGCGCGCTCTGCGCCAAGGTATGTCATAGTCATGATGCTTCCGCCTTCAGTCATTAGCGGGTAAATGCGTTTGGAAACTGCTACTAGGGAGTATGCGCTAATGTCATGCGCAAGCGCGAAGCCTTCGCGTGATGTATCAACATAGAGCCCGTCGAGTTCTTCTGTTTTAGCAAAAGCAATACTATGTACAAGCCCGTGCACCACACCAAACTTCTCTTTAAGCGCGGATGCCAAGGTATCGATCTCTGCATCAACGGTTACGTTACACGGCATCAAAGTTGAGCCTGGAATCGTGTCAGCTAGCTTGCGTACGCGTTCCTCAACGCGCTCATTTTCGAACGTGAACACAAGATTAGCGCCTTGTGCAGCTAAAGATTGTGCAATGGCCCAAGCGATACTGCGGTCATTGGCAACACCCATTACAAGTATATTTTTCCCGTTTAATAATTGACTCATGGTTCGTAGAAGCCCCTCTCACAATGGCATGGTTAGTCGTTCACTCTCCAAATTACCCCATTTTGTCCAACAATTCAAGCAAAATATGGGTTTACAGCTGAATCGATGCTTGATCGAGCGCCGTGACGCCTTCTTGTCTCTTCAAGTCATCCATCAGCTTGAATAAGGCGCCATCCTTCATCTTCGCTTCAATCATGATATCCAGCTTCGGTGTGATGGGGGCTATTGCTTTGAGAAACGCAAATAAGGGCCCCACCTCCACATAGTCGGCGTGACTTCTTGGCTCCGTTTCACCTTTGGGGCTGGAAACATGAATCTTTGGAGGAAGCGTGGCTGAAGCCTCATCGAGACTCAAGCGTGCGCGACTTAGCCACGTCTCTTGAATGCGAGGCCATAGCTCCGTGACGTCCTCGCCGTTGTTATTGACCGCGTGATGATGGACATCCAGCACCATCGGGGCACCGACTATTTCGGCAATCTCAAGCGTTTCTAGCGCGTTGAAGGTTTTGTCGTCATTTTCGAGCGTGATTCGTTGTTGGATGGACGGGCGCAGCGTACTGAAGTTCTGAACAAATCGCTTCGCGGACTTTGTTTTGTCCCCGTAAGAGCCACCGACATGGATGTTACACATCGCCTCCATACCAAGACCCATGGCGTTCAGCATGGCGGAGTGACGTTCTAGATCTTCGATGGATTTCTGCAGCACATCCTTCCTCGGCGTGCTTAGCACGGTGAAGTGATCTGGATGGAAGCTGACACGCATATGATTAAGCTTGGCATAGCTGCCAAGCTCTTCGAATTCAGCCGCTAGCGTCGGAATCGGATCCCAATCACCCAGCATCTCATGACCAATCAACGGGATAAAACGGGATGAAAACCGGAACACCATAATATCATGAGCGCGATTATGTTTAAGCAGGCGGAGTGTGTTATGTAAATTTTCAGCGCCAATGCGCTCTAACTTGCGGATGGCTGCCTCGCGATCGAGCAGCTTACTGAAGTTTGTTGCCGTCATCGTCTTGGACGGGGAAGCATTCTTAACCACGGTGGACATGGCCACGTATCCGAGGCGAATAAGCATGAGTAGGGTCTCCTTTTTTTCAGGATGATCCTAGTTAGGTTACCCTGGCGATCTGTCGTGCATACAAGGCTGACTTATTACGAGATAGGCTGGAATATGGAGCAATAATATTGATTAGCTGTATTAACTACAGTTATATTTCGCGGATTTGGGGGATTATCGGGAATATCTGGAGAAAGTCCAGTTAATTTATAGAGGAATTCGAAGAATCGTGACAATAGCCGGATATTACCTGCAGAAAATACAGTTAATCCTTCGGAAACGTGAAATATGGCCGAAATAGATGGAGGAAATCAGTTAGTTAGGCTGATGGCAGGGGTTCGGGTTGGGAGGCGGTGACGATTGCGGTGGCGCTGACACTGGCGGTCCAAGTTCGGCTTCAGCTTCGGGTCAGGCTCGACCCTTTCTCACCAAAAAAACAAAAGCACCGTCCTCATCGGACGGTGCTCTCCTTACTTCTACTTCGTGCCTTGTTCCCCAAAAAACATCTCGTACGCAAGCGAGGTCTGAATGCGAGCTTCTTCCTCGTTCAGACGACGAATCAGCTCCATCTCCACCTGCGTAACTTCTTCACCTTGGAAATTGATTTCCGCGATGGAGGCCACGATGCGCACGATGGCGATCGCCTGGTTCTCAGGCGTGTACGCGATGACCTTCTGACCTGTTGGAAACACGCGGAAGCCGCTCTTTACCATTTTGCCGCGGCCATACTCCAGCAGCTCATAGAGCTCCTGCTCAGACTTAAACTTACAAGCTGAATTGAATTCCGTTTGAAAACCCATGGCTCATCTACTCCGCATCGAAAGAATATTGGATATTTTGCTTAGCTGCATGTCGGTCAAGTGCCAGACGAATGAGATCATCCAGCAGCTCTTTATATGGTTTACCTGTCTCTTGCCATAGCAATGGATACATGCTGAACGGTGTGAAACCAGGCATCGTATTGATTTCATTGATATAGATTTTCTGATCGGCTTTGCCTAGGAAAAAGTCCACACGCGACAAGCCACTGCCATCTACCGCCAAGAATGCACGGAGTGCTAAAGCTCTGACCTCATCTGATATCTCTTGGGATATCTCAGCAGGGATAATCATGGCCGATTTGCCGTCTAAATATTTGGCTTTATAATCGTAGAATTCATTCGAAGACACGATCTCTCCCACAACAGAAGCGATAGGCTCATCATTCCCCAGAACGGCAACTTCGATTTCACGAGCATCAATGTTTTCTTCAATAATAACTTTGCGATCATATTGAAAGGCGAAAGCAACCGCCGCGATCAACTCTTCTTGATTTCTCGCTTTGGAGATCCCAACGCTTGAGCCTAAGTTAGCCGGTTTTACAAAGCACGGGTAGCCAATCGCTGTTTCCAGCTCCATGAGATGATAAGCGCGATTCTTCTCCCACTCCGTGCGGGTAAAATGACGGAAAATACACTGAGGAAGCCCTTCTTGCGCGAAAACCTTTTTCATCATGACTTTATCCATCCCGACTGCAGAAGCCAATACGCCAGCCCCTACGTATGGAATATTTGCCATTTCCAAAAGGCCTTGAATCGTACCATCTTCCCCGAAGGTGCCGTGTAAAAGCGGGAAAACGACATCTAATCCGAGATCCTCCGCTCCAGCTGAAGTAATAGAAGAAACAGCCACATCGCCCTTCGTTTGAATGCCGCCAAAAATCGGTGCCAGTGCGTTAGAAGCAGGTGCACTAGCGTCTACAGTACTGAAGGTCAGTACTTCCTTGGATTCAGCAGGACCTAGCAGAGGTGTACCGCTTCTCCATTCTCCTTTTTTGGATATATAAAACGGTGTAATCTCATATTTCGTGAAATCCACAGCCTTCATAACCGCCAATGCTGTTTGCAAAGACACGTCATGCTCGCCGGATTTCCCTCCATAAATTAATCCAATTCGTATTTTGCGGCTCATTACGTACCTCCGTCTAGTATTTGCAATTTCTATGCCTACTTACATTTCATCGGGAACATGAATGAACATGTATTTCGTCCGTTCCGTCCAAGCAGGTGAATCCTTATATGCCCAGTATCGATTGCGACTATTAAAGGTATGCGCATTAACAAGCGGCATGCCATTGGCATCTTTACCTATAACAAACGTATTATGCTGGAAGCGGCCATCGCCATCCCAATCATAGCTAATGGTATCCCCTGGCTGAAGATTCCGAGGGTCTCCGACTACTATACCTGTCAAACCATGTGTATGAGGACGGTCTAAATAATGATGTAAGCTATTTGCTACTGCCCAACTATAGCTCCAGAGCTCTTGGCTTCCTTTTTTACCAGAATACCACCAGCCTGAATCCCTTTTCCCAGTATAGTTCATTGGAGCCCCGCCTGCAAAGAGGCATTGAGACACATAATTCGTGCAATCTACCTCGAAATATTCGTATCTCGGATTTGGTGTTTGCCACCAAGTTTCCGCATATTGGACGGCTTTGGGGCGATTATAAATGATTTTGCGATGATTGGATTCCAGAGTGCTCGTATTGCGTATACTAGGATTGATATAAGGAAGAGAAGGTGAGCTGCGCTTGGTGTTTAGAAATGTTTCATTCTCTGACAAATGGAAGCTGCGCCCCCGGCTGGGATGCGACTTTTCGCCTTGTAATTGCTCCGCACTTTGGACCTTCCAGGTAGAAGCTCCATTCTCAATAATCACGCGTTCCGACTCTATGCGCTCCTCTTGATGTTCTTTGGAACCAATTTGATAGGTCAAAAAACGATGCAGTTGGATATCGGCAATAATGCCATATGGCAATTCCTTAACGCCCAGCAGACGAAGCTTCGTTTCACCTCGCAGCAGCTTAGCATCACGTTCACGGTAACTATTCAGGAGCCTTCGTACCTTAACATCCTGTTTCCGTACATAAGCGCTGTCCAAGACAAATGCTTCCAATGGTGCAGATGAGCCTTCAAGCTCAGCCTGATTTTTCGCATGAACGTAATTGTAGAGCGCTGTTTTCCAGGACATCTTGGTATCCCTCCTTAGCTTTTATTAAGGTAACGATAGGTTTCGTTAGGACAAGCCCGAATTGCTTTGAATTGATTCAATATATGACATTTTGACGGTAAAAATGATTGAAATTAATCTTTACTCACACGTGGCGAAGCAGTATACTTGAGGTAGAGGGAATTATGAAATCGAGTTTCACTAGATGAAATTCGATGGCATGGTTAGATATTATCATTTGAGGAGGAACTACCTATGTCCAATAAGGACTCTTTTTCTGTGCGTAAGCAGTTAACTGTCGGCACGAAATCGTTCCAGTATTACAGCCTTCCTGACTTTGAAAGCCAAGGTCATGGCACAATTAGCAATCTACCTGTTTCCATCCGCGTTTTGCTTGAAGCAGCTGTTCGTCAGTTCGATGGTCGCGCGATTACAAGTGAGCACGTAAAACAAATCGCTGGCTGGGCTCAAGGCCGCGATGAGAACAAAGAAATTCCTTTCATTCCTGCTCGTATCGTTCTTCAAGATTTCACAGGCGTTCCAGTCGTCGTTGACCTTGCGGCAATGCGTGCGACTATGGCTCGTGAAGGCGGAGATCCTAAACGTATTAACCCGCTTGTACCTGTTGACCTTGTAATTGACCACTCTGTCATGGTTGATGCTTTCGGATCCCCGGATGCACTCGACATGAACATTAACTTAGAATTCGAAAGAAACGAAGAGCGTTACCGTTTCTTGCGTTGGGCACAAACTGCATTTGATAACTTCCGTGCAGTGCCACCTTCAACAGGTATCGTTCACCAAGTTAACTTGGAGTACTTGGCATCTGTTGCAGCAACGAAAACAATCGACGGCGAAACTGTCGTTTACCCGGATTCCCTTGTAGGTACAGACTCCCATACAACGATGATCAATGGTCTTGGTGTAGTAGGTTGGGGCGTTGGCGGTATCGAAGCGGAAGCTGGTATGCTTGGTCAACCTCTATACTTCGTCGCTCCAGACGTTGTTGGTTTCAAATTGACAGGTCAATTGGCAGAAGGCGCTACAGCGACTGACTTGGCATTGACTGTTACTCAAATTTTGCGTAAAAAAGGCGTTGTTGGTAAATTCGTTGAGTACTTCGGTCCTGGTCTAAGCAACATCTCCCTGGCTGACCGTGCAACAGTTGCGAACATGGCTCCTGAGTATGGCGCAACAATCGGTTTCTTCCCTGTTGACAACGAAACATTGAACTACTTGCGCGCTACTGGCCGTGATGAAGAGCAAATTGCGCTTGTAGAAGCTTACTACAAAGCACAAAACATGTTCCGCACAGACAGCACGCCAGATCCAGTGTTCACAGAAGTTCTTGAGCTTGATCTTAGCACGGTAGTTCCTAGCTTAGCTGGTCCTAAACGTCCGCAAGATCGCGTTGAGCTTACGAACATGAAAGAATCTTTCAATGCTATCATCCGTACACCGATCGAAAAAGGCGGCTACGGCTTGACAGAAGAGAAAGTGGCTGAAGTTGTTGATGTTGTGTATCCAAATGAAACAGTTAAAATGGGTACTGGCGCAGTCGTAATCGCGGCGATTACTTCTTGTACGAACACATCCAACCCAAGTGTTATGATCGGTGCTGGTCTCGTAGCGAAAAAAGCGGTAGCACTTGGTTTGAAAAAACCAGCTTTCGTAAAAAGCTCTTTGACGCCAGGTTCCCTAGTTGTTACTGAGTACCTGATTAAAGCAGGCCTTCTTGAGTCCCTTGAAGCTCTTGGCTTCCACGTTGCAGGTTACGGCTGTGCAACTTGTATCGGTAACTCCGGTCCGCTTCCAGACGAAGTAAGCAAAGCGATTATCGACAACGATATGACTGTTGCTGCTGTTATCTCCGGTAACCGTAACTTTGAAGGCCGCGTACATGCACAAGTAAAAGCGAACTACCTTGGATCACCTCCACTAGTTGTTGCTTATGCTCTTGCAGGTACTGTGAACATTGATTTGGCAACTGATCCAATCGGTTACGACCAAAACGACAAGCCTGTTTACTTGAAAGACATCTGGCCTACAAACCAAGAGATTCAAGATGCTCTTAACATAGCGATGAGCCCTGATATGTTCCGCGACAAATACAGCAACGTATTCCGCGCGAATGAGCGTTTCAATGCCATCCAAATTCCAGAAGGCGATCTGTATGAGTTCGACACGAACTCCACATACATCCAAGAGCCTCCGTTCTTCACAGATCTAGGCACAGTTCTTGATGATATCGCAGATATCCGCAGCGCAAAAACACTAGCACTTATGGGCGATTCCGTTACAACGGATCACATCTCCCCTGCTGGTAACATCAAAGTTGACAGCCCTGGAGGCCAATACTTGATCGACCATGGTGTAAAAAGAGAAGACTTCAACTCCTACGGTTCCCGTCGTGGTAACCACGAAGTGATGATGCGCGGTACGTTCGCGAACATTCGTATTCGTAACCAAGTGGCTCCAGGAACTGAAGGCGGCGTTACAACTTACTTGCCAACTGGCGAAGTTGAGTCCATCTATGATGCTTCCATGAAGTATCAAGCTGAAGGTCAAAACCTCGTAGTTATCGCAGGTAAAGAGTACGGAACTGGATCTTCCCGTGACTGGGCAGCAAAAGGTACTTTCTTGCTAGGCGTTAAAGCTGTTATCGCGGAAAGCTTCGAGCGTATTCACCGCAGTAACCTTGTTGGAATGGGTGTTCTTCCACTTCAATTCGTTAACGGCGAAAGCTGGAAAACGCTAGGTATTACTGGCCGCGAAACATTCGATATCACAGGCCTTAGCAATGACGTTCAACCAGGTTCAACAGTAAAAGTTACTGCAACTCGTGAAGATGGCACGAGCTTCGAATTCACAGCTCTTGTGCGTTTGGATAGCTTGGTAGATGTAGACTACTACCGTAACGGTGGTATCCTGCAAACCGTTCTTCGTTCGATTCTTGCTGAGAATAAAAACTAATTAAGTAACTAGCAAAACACACAAAAAAAGCTCGGGATTGCCTTTATGGCAGTCTCGGGCTTTTTACATATTTATGGGAAAAATCATTCGTGTTTTCGCAAAATCGGGGAAAAATACACACCCCTCTAGCCTTAGAGCCCCAAGGCATTGACTTACATTTCCAAAAACTGCGGGTTGAGACGGGGGATAATTCGCACCTATACTGAGAACAGCGAAAGGGGAGATGAAGATGATGTTATTTAAAAAACTAGTCGTAGTCGCACTTGTAGCTTCCTTTGGTTTAGGAATGAATGCAGGAACGTGGAGCCCGAAGGCATCCGCAGCAGAAGCTACTACATTGAAACAAGGCACTCAAAACGGTGACGTTTGGGACGCGCAATTCCGACTAAAAACTTTAGGCTTATATGAGCCTTCAATAGATGGAAAATATGGTCCTATCACCGCCGCGGCAGTTCGTAAATTCCAAACGAATTATGGCTTGAGTGTGGATGGTATTGTCGGAGCGAACACGTGGGAATATTTGCGTAAATTCACGGTGAATCAAGCTGAGCTAGATATGTTAGCCAAGGTCATTTACAGTGAAGCACGCGGTGAATCCTTTAAAGGTCAAGTCGCTGTTGGAGCGGTCGTTATGAACCGATTGAAATCCACTCAGTTTGATAACACCATTCAGGGCATCATATTCGAGGTTGGCGCTTTTACGGCAGTCAGTGACGGCCAATACAATCTAACGCCGGATAGCGATGCTTACAAAGCCGCTTTGGAAGCCGTGCGAGGCTGGGATCCAACTGGTGGAGCCCTCTACTATTTTAACCCGAAAACAGCGACAAGCTCTTGGATCTGGTCACGTGAACAAATCGTGCAGATCGGGAATCATATTTTTGCGAAATAAAGTGTAGATCGTGTGTGAGCACGATGCTAGAAAACGAAAACACCTCTAACCGATAGCCGCTATTGAAGCGAGCTCGGGTAGAGGTGTTTTTTTGAAATAAGAAGACTGTTGTTACGCTTGCTCCGCCAGCTCTTTCATATGCTCCATGACCTCGAGATGCACGTTGCGAATAATGCTTTTTGTCCATATATCAAAATAGAGCGATGGCTTTATCTTCAAATCATACCAACTTGTGCCGACGAGTGTGGTGGTCCCATCACCGTTGTCTTCTAGGATAAACTGTCCTTTGGACAAACTGATATGCCCTAAAATTTCTGGATCGTCTGGGAGCTTGGTAATCGCGAAGGTTAGCTTGCGGTTTTCTTCATATTCCACGATCTTCTCATCGAAAACGATTCCGTTGCTGAAAATGCACTTACGGTCTGCACCAACATAGTGGCCTTCTGCCGTTGACTGTACGGGGCTTGGCAATCCGATTTTAAATAACCAATAGTCGGGCTTTGACGTAATAGGCGAAAATGCAGTGACATTTTGCCATACTACTTCGGGCTTGGCGTGAATTAGGATGCGGTCTGTGACCTGACTTTCACCGGGTTCGGCGGTAATCACATTTAATAAGATCAGGCCAGACATCGCGGCGAGGATGGAGATATTGACCGTCTTTTGTTCCTTTTTGAACATCACTTTGCCAAGTGTAATGCCAAGTAAAATAAAGAGATAAATGAGAGGAGCCACGATGATGATACAAATGTAACCTTCGCCCATCATGAAATAACTATAAATGAGAGCCAAACCCAGATTAAGAAACGCGTAGCCGAATACAGGACCAGCAGTCACTCTATGGCTTCTCCAGAAATACGCATTAATGATTCCCATGATAAACGGGAGTAGGACAAAATCAGATAGGATTAGTATCCCGCCCGCACCAGTTGATACTTTGACAATATACGCTGTCAAAGCAATAATAATCGCCGCGCTTCCATTTGCCACGAGAATCCCTAGCCAAATGTCTTTTGCCCTTCTACTCATAGTCTTCACTCCCTTAACTCAAACGACATATACATTGTCAGTAAGATGCTATGACTAATCTAACCCGAATCGGAACGATTGTAAATATTTAGGAAAATAAAAAAGCTAACGCAGATACTCATGCGTCAGCTTGCTCTTCATACCAAGGATTCAAGTGCACCAGCACTTCATCCACATCGCTATGGGCTTCTTTAATTTTCTGCTTAATATTGCGGCCGATATCGTGACCTTCCTGAATCGTCAGTTTACCGGAAACACCAAGTCTCGCATCAACTAGTATGTAATGGCCATGCTCCCTCGCACGGAGTCGATCGATCCGCTTGACCTCTGGTACACCTCTGATCAACGCGGCATACTGCTCAATATAGGCGGGACTGACACTTCGCTCCATCAAAATGTCGAAGGATTCGCTGCCCATTTCGTAGGCGAGCTTCAATACGAGGAAGGAGACGATAATCCCCGCTACAGGATCTCCATACCCCAAGTAGCTAATGTTGTACCGATCTCCGATCAATGCTAGGCCAATCCCCACAGAAGCCGCGATTGAGGCGTATACGTCCGCTAAATGGTCGTAGGCGGTAGCAATCAACCCTTTGCTATTGAGCTTCTTCCCAATGCGCATTGTGTAGACATAGAGAATCTGCTTCCAGATCAGCGAAATCACTGCTGCACAAAGGGCAATGATATGCGCCACACCCGCTGGCTCGAATAGGGCATGAATGGAGTGATAGCCCATATAAATAGCGGCTCCGACCAATATGATTGCAACGATAAAAGCGCCGAGCACCTCTGCCTTCCCATGCCCATAGGGATGTTCAACATCCGCTGGTTTTGAGGACACGCGCATAGAGCTGTAGGCGGTCGCCGTCGCGATAACATCTCCAGCGTTATGAATGCCATCGGCGATCAGTACTTGGCTGTTGAACACGAGGCCCACGACGATCTTGATGGCGGTCAGCACGATGTTACTGGCTAAACTGATCCAGATTGCCAGCATCGAGGCTGTCTTCTTCATGACTTGCCCACTCCCTTTCCAACCAATAGTATGGCCTTTCAGAAGCAAAGCATCCGTCCATATTGGGTAGGTTGAGTTGGTAGAAGGATAGGTGTGGTAAGGGTGAGCAAGTTGCGAGTGGTAGTGAAGGTGACGGGTGATGGGTGATGGGTGACGGTAAAAAGGAATGGTTGCTGGGATAGGTTGGGATTAGACTATTGGCGGGATAAGGTGATGGGAAATTCTTATTTGCTGTACAACGCGCCTTTCTTGGCGTAAATATGGGAAATAAGCACTCTGGGAGTTCTTATTCGAGGCTATCTCGAGGTATTACGCGAGTTAAGGTGATTGAAAGTGCTTACTCGCAACAAATCGCGCCATTCCGGGCGTTTGTACGAAGCGATAAGCACTCTCCGTGCTTCGCACGGTAACAATGCCGCTAGCGAAGCATCGTTCCCATGCGCCGCGCCGCCTCCATAATCGTCGGCGCCTGCTCCTGCATCAACTCCAGCGTAAGCCTGTTCGCTGGACCCGAGACCGCGAGGGCGGCGACTAATCGGCCGCCGCGGTCGAGAATCGGCGCGGACACTGCCGCCGCGCCCGGCTCGCGCTCTTCGACGCTCGTGGCGAAGCCCGCGCGTCTTGTGTCGCCGAGCTGCTGGAGATACGCCTGCGTATCTAACCCTGTCGGCCAATCGGCCGAGGTTAGAAGCTGCTCCAGCAGCCCTGGCTCAGCAAAGGCGACGAGCACCTTGCTCGAGGCGCCGACGTAAAGCGGCATTCGCGCCCCGACAGGGGCAACACGGCGAATGGCATGGTTGCTCTGCACGGCTTGGATGCGTACACGCACCAGGCCGTCCTGTACGTACAGCGAGATCGTTTCACCGAGCTCATCGCGCAGTCGTTCCATCTCAGGCAACAGAATGATGCCGGGATCTCCCTCTTTGGACAAGTTAGCCGAGAGCTCCCATAAACGGTAGCCCAGTCTGTACTTCTCCGTCGCTTCATCACGCATGATGAAGCCCTTGCCTTCTAGGGAAGCTAGAAGGCGATGCACCGTGCTTTTATGCAGCTGCACTCGCGTGGCAATCTCGGTTAACGTCAACTCGGACGCCCCTGTAAAACAAAGCAAAATATCTAAAGCGCGCTCAACAGCACGCACGGTCAGCTTGCCATCTTCCATTGATGAGTCACCACTTTCATGAGCCAAACTGTTTCACTATATGAAACCTTGTTATGTTCAGTATAACGAAACTACATGAAACCGTAAAGGTTAAACACCTCTTTTCCCCATTATTACAGGACCGTTACAATAGGCTTACAAATGCCGCATCTCCATTGACTTGAAAGCGCATTCAGAATACTATAAAAGTATAACCTTACTTATCAGAATATTTAAACAATTTATACAAATAGAATACTCCCTTCCCAATTTACACCTCTAACTCGCGGCATCTCACATACATCTCACGGAGGGAGGCTACATCGATGTCTTCAACAACACTAAATCCTGTAACTGGATCGCTTCAACCCACACTTGATCAGGTGATCACGCAACCATTTTTACGCAGGAAAAAGCTAATCACTACGACTCTTTTAGTCTTATTAATTCTAGGCACATCGATCGTTCTCATCTTCCATGCTTACGTTGCCTGGACCTTAGCCCGGCCTCATATTGAACCTCTACATTCCAATCCGATGAAGGCTGTTCGACTTCCTTATACAAACGTGTCCTTCCCAAGTCAAAATGGTAATTCGAAACTGGAAGGTTGGTTGATCCCTGCTACAGGGTCGAATAAAACGGTTATTTTCTCGCATGGCTATGGCGGTAATCGCGAAGAAGAATGGGTTCCCTTATACACCTTGGCCCGCGAGCTTCATAAACAGCAGTACAATGTTCTTATGTTTGACTATGGCTACGTGAATCCTAACAATAGCCGCCTTATGACCGGCGGTGTGCAAGAATCACAAGAATTGCTTGGGGCCATTGATTATATTAAAGAGTCAACTGGCGGATCGATCTTTATTTGGGGATTTTCCATGGGAGCAGGTACTGCCTTGCAGACGGCTCTGCAGCAAAACGGGGATATTTCAGGGATGATTCTGGACAGTACATTTCTGCTGAACTCGGACACCCTTTATCAAAATATGAATCAAGTCGTACATTTACCTAGATACCCTTCTCTGTCGCTTGTACGTCTATTCTTTCCTTTAC
The DNA here is from genome assembly GCF_056402415.1 of Paenibacillus sp. P4_A9. NCBI lineage: Bacteria > Bacillati > Bacillota > Bacilli > Caryophanales > Paenibacillaceae > Paenibacillus > Paenibacillus sp. P4_A9. The sequence goes on along the minus strand of NZ_JBFUHL010000004.1, from coordinate 188,022 downwards.
TAAATGGCGTAAGCTTACATGATGTTCCCTTCACTAAAGTAACCACAACATCTTATGAGATGCCGATCTTCATGATCCATGGCACCAATGACAACAAAGCGCCTCATGTCTTAGTCGAAGCGATGTTCAAGCAGCAGCATAACACCGCCTCTAAGCTATGGATTCTTCCTAACGCACAGCACGAGCTTTTGTACCGTGCTGAGCCTAAAACGTATGTGAGCCGCACGATGGACTTCCTCGGAAGCATTAAACCAACAGCCACATCCGAGCACGTTAACGCTGGTATTCCCTCCTCCCTATAAAATCGACCTCTTGATGAGGTCGGTCTTTTTTTTGCATTTTGCCAGCCAGCCTGCCTGCCTGCACAACGAAAAAGAGGTAAGCAGCGCTTACCTCTTATCATTATCAACCCTCAATCCATCTCATAAATCGAACCGGATTTACTCGCAAACAGCTCCGCATACACCTTCTCCGCATACGCGTCGGTCATGCCAGAGATGTAATCCGCCACGAAGCGCGGCCAGCTCCAATTACTAGTGCTGCTTCGCCGCTCGTAGCTATCGATCCAGTCGGGCGGAATGATCCACTGTCCCTTCTCCTTCTCGATGAAGCTGTCCCAGAGACGCTCGACGATGATCTCGCTGCGCTTTTGCAGGCGCAAGACGCGGAAGTCCTTAATCAGCGTGACCCACGCCAGCTTCTTGAGGATTTCCATCGTCCGCAGCAGGTCCATATCCTCCGCGCCGTCTCTGACGAGCGCTACCTTCTTCCATCCGCGTTCCGTATCGTCGATAATGTCGAGGCGACTAGCGAATGAGCTGACCCAGCGAGCTTTCATCTCTCTGCGCGTCCGGGATTCCTCGCGGTTGCACTCGGCGAAGATGACCTCCCATTGCTCCAAATAATCATGCAGCACGCGTCTCACCATCTGCTCGATATCGACTTGTTCCCAGCCGAATTTATGCTGATTCGGGTCATTCAAAATCTCCATCACGAGATGCCGAATTAACCGTTGGTCCTCAAAGAAGGTAGCGTTCATTTGGATTTTACCTGCACGAATGCCATCTTCAATATCATGCGTGGAATAAGCAATATCATCGCATAGATCCATCAATTGCGCTTCTAATGTGGAGCAGCCCTCTGGCATTTTCCAAATGTCGCGAAGCTCGCGGATAATGTCCCACTCTGCCCCGTAAACACCCTTCAGACGCCCCTCTTCCTCAATGAGGAAGGGATATTTGTTGATGCCGAGAAGCACGGCTGCCGTCAGATCTAGGCCGCTCTCGCTGCCTGCTCGCTTTTCCAGGAACATAAGGATCCGAAAATTTTGCGCATTGCCTTCGTATTTCAAGCCGTGATCCTTCATCAGGATATGATTTAGCACTTCTTCACCCTTATGGCCAAAAGGCGGATGACCGAAGTCATGTGCTATGGATGCACACTCGACCACGGTCGGATCAATGATCAGGCCTGGATGCTCTCTTTTGCTCAAAAATGGATTCGTCCGTTCTAAACGCTTCGCTACTTCTCGCGCAATCTGTGCAACCTCCAAGGAGTGTGTCAAACGGGTCCGATAGTAATCGCCCGAGCCAGCTCCGAACACCTGAGACTTCCCCTGCAGACGCCGAAAAGTCGGTGATTGAATCAACCTTGCATAATCCCGCTCAAATTCATCCCGTTCTTCACTCCATTTTGAGGAAGCTGCCTCACCAGGCCGAAATTTCCGTATGTTGTTCATATGCTTGCCTCCTCTAGCCCTCTAGCGCTGTAGGGCGCCGATCTCATCCGTATCCTGCTGCTTCAAGCCATCCATCATTCTTCTATCAGTTTATGCGAGAGCATGTTCGATAGTCACAATTCTACTTGCCGATGCAGGAAGGATTATTAACTTAAAAGGATACTATATTCCTCATGCCCCAACAAGCCTTACTTGCTGTAAACGTGAAAAAAGGGAATGATGCACAAGACCATTGTCTCCATGCACATTCCCTCGCTCTTATGATTTAATTAAGGATAGAAATTCCGAACGAAGTGTCGAATCTTTACGGAAGGAGCCACGTACAGCGGATGTTACGGTTTGGCTGCCGTATTTCTTCACGCCTCTTGCGCACATGCACATATGCTCGCCTTCCACGACAACCATGACGCCATGCGGCTTCAGCACTTCAGCCAAAATATCAGCAATTTCGGATGTAATCCGTTCTTGCACCTGAAGCTTACGTGTGACTACATCGACCAACCGCGCAAATTTACTGAGACCAGCCACTTTACCGCTCGGCAAGTATCCAACGTGGACTTTACCAAAGAAAGGCGCCATATGGTGCTCACATTGGCTGTAATAGATGATATCTTTGATGATGACTAGTTCTTCATGCTGTTCATCAAAGGTGACCCCAAGGACTTCACGAGGATCCGCCGCATACCCTGCGAAAATCTCTTCATACATGCGTGTTACACGAGCTGGCGTGTCCAATAGGCCTTCCCGATCTACATCTTCACCAATCAAACGCAAAATCTCACGAACATGACTTTCGATCTGTTCGCGATTCTCCGCGACTCTTTCATTTCTATAATCGATGGATGCCATCTTCTCTACCACTCCACCCTATTTCTTATTTCCGCTTTTGGTTAAAGTTTTGGTTTTTCATCATTTGCTGTGCTTTATTCAATTGTTGCTTGTTCATGTTATAGCCCATTTGCTTCGCCATTTTGGCTAGCATTTCAGGATTGTTCTGCATGGATTCGAGCTGTCTCTTCAGATAGAATACACCAATAAAGAAACCACCAACCAAACCAACAATCAACGTGAGAATGGGAATCAAATAACTCCACATAACCTATGCCCCCTGCTTGTACATTATTAGAATAGAATGCTTGTTCTATCATATCATTACTGTTCCACGGTTTACAAATTAAAGCACTTGTTCGATGAATACCGTCGTTTCCTTGGCTAAATCGACTTCTTTGATCTCGAGCACTTTGTCTGTCGCATCCTGCTTCACAATCCGAATAATCGGTCGTGTTGGGAGTCCTCTATGCTGTCCCACCACAGCAGTGTATTAATCGACATGCTGACGCTCCGCGAATTAAACTCTTTACCCGACTGAATCGCTGCGAACGTCTGGCCCATTTGCGTCATGACAAGTCGTTTCGTTTCTTCCGAAAGGATTTCCGGGATCTCTATATCCTTCAGGTTCGGGTCCTTGATGTAAATCATCGTCACGCCAATACGATTCAGCGTATTAATCATAAATACGGTTAGCTGCACATTCTCCGAAAGCAAAATAGCCCCATTACTGGCGTAAATCGTACGTCCCAGATATTGACCAGGCTCTACCGAATCCAAATGCACATATTTCATAGGATTCACTCCACATGTTGTAGTTGTTGAACTTCTATGTTAGCAATGTTCGTTGTTCCAAATCTAATAAGTGCACTTTGGTCGGAAGGCCTCCGCCATACCCTACAAGATCCCCGCTTGCTCCAATAATGCGATGACATGGGATGATGACAGGAATCGGATTTTGATTATTCGCGCCCCCTACAGCTCTTACAGCCTTAGGCGAGCCAATCGTTTCTGCAATGTGCTTATATGAGGCAGTATCTCCGTAAGGGATCGTTTGCAGGGCTAGCCATACACGCTTCTGGAAATCAGTCCCCTGTAGATCCAGTTCCCCTTCAAAGCTTTCTCGTTCTCTCTTAAAATACTGCGTTAGCTGCTCCGCGGTTGACGCCAATTGCCCGTCTGAGTTCTCGCTTAGCTCGTACACACCATACCAACGACGGGCCCATTGCTCACGCTGCTCTCGGTTCTTCTCAAACGTACCGAACTCCACCTTGCACAGCCCTTTCGGAGATGCCACTAGAACAAGAGGACCGATGGGTGAATCAATCTCGGTATAGGTAAGCAGGACAACCTCCTGAGGCTGTTTCATCTTATTCCTCCTGTACGGCCACCCCTTCGCTGTTCTGTACAGCAATGGCCTTCTCGATGTCCTTCTGCACCTGCGGCTCTTGCTCAGCCGCAGCGGCTTTGTCTAAGGCTGCGTAAGCTTCTTCGCCGCCGATTCGCCCTAGGGCCCACGCTGCGGTTGCCCGGATCTCCGGGCGAGGATCGCTCAGCAGCATGTCTCGAAGGACCGGCACCGCCGACGCGTCCTTGAAATTGCCGAGCGCGATGATCGCGTTGCGCTGGATCGGCTTTTTGCCGCGCCAGGATGCCGCGATGCGCCCGTACTGCTCTTTGAAATCCTTGTTCGACATCGTGAGCAAGGGAATGAGCAACGGCTTGACCTTCTCAGGGTCAGGCGTTAGCTCAGGATGATGCGTCCAGTTCATCCCCTTATTCTTCGGGCAGACGACCTGGCACGTATCACAGCCATAGAGTCGGTTGCCGATTTTGCGTTTGTATTCGTCATCCACATACCCTTTGGTCTGTGTGATGAAGGAGATGCAGCGACTCGAATTAAGCTGCCCTGGGCCGACTAGCGCCCCTGTCGGACAGGCATCGATGCAAATCGTGCAGTCTCCGCATTGGTCCATGATAGATATATCGGATTCGAACGGGATGTTCGTGATCATTTCGCCCAAATACACCCACGACCCCCATTCGGGGGTGATGACGGCGCAGTTTTTGCCGCTCCAGCCGATACCGGCACGTTCGGCGACGGCGCGGTCGACCAGGGCACCGGTGTCGACCATGCTCTGCAGCCTCGCCCCCGGCACGCGCTGGGCGATGAAGGCCTCCAGCTTCGCGAGCCTGTCGCGAAGCACGTCGTGGTAGTCGCTCCCCCACGAGGAGCGCGAGATCATTCCCCGATAAGCCCCAGGCTCGGATCGGGGTGGGTTCGGCAGCTTCGACGGGTACGCGACGGCGATTGAAATGATCGACCGCGGTGCGTCGAAGCTCAGCTCAGGATGTACTCGCTTCTCGATATCCGGCTCCTCGAAGCCGGATTCGAAGCCCTTCTCCCTGTGGCGGAGAAGGATGTCTTTCAGTTCATGGAACGGCTCCGCGGATGTGAAGCCGATCTTATCAATACCGAGAGAGGGTGCGGCTTCTACGATCTCTTGTTGCAGCTTTCGCCAATCTGTTCTTGCTTCATTGATGCTGGAATCACCAGAAACCGCCAACCCACTCACCTCTCTCTTCCATTTGATGTCATTCGTTGACTTACAACTTGCAGGCCATGTCTAATGGCCACAGTACGAACTCCGCCCGTCCTTGGACGAGACTAGTCGGTATGACCCCAAACATGCGGCTGTCTGCACTCGCCGCACGATGGCGATTATCGCCCATTACGAAGATTTGGCCCTGTCCGACCGCGATCGGTCCGAAGTCCCCATCCTCGATGGGTGTATCCGCATACGGCTCCGTGACCTTATCACCGTTCACATAAAGAGCTCCCGCGCGGCTCTGAACTTCATCGCCTGAGATGGCGATGACCCTTTTGACCAATAAGGGGTTCTGCGGTAAAGCAAGCTTCTCAGGCTCCTTGAGAATAACAATCTCGCCGCGCCCCGGTGGTTTCAAATACGTAATGGCTTTATTCACGAACAGCCACTCACCATCCCCGAGTGTCGGGTCCATCGAGTGACCGCGCACGGTCGATAAATTGAAGCCGAATTGATGAACAATGATAACAACAAGAAGAGCTACGAGAATGGATTTCGTCCAATCCCACAGCTCATGCGTGAAGCTTTTCGATTCTTGAACATGCCTCGGCGCAGAAACAATCTTATTGGAATCTTCTCGTCCTACGAAGAAGCTCATTCAACCGCCCCCGTTCTTATATTTTTCCCATTGCTCATAATAATAGATCACCATGTCATCCTGGAAAGGGGGCTTGTCCTCATTAACTAACGCTAGCAGCGCTGCAAGCCCTTCCTTCACCTTCGTCTCCACGAGGGACGAGTAGTGGTAGCCCAGCTTATGACGCTCGTATTCATCTTGATCCACAATATGTACAGTTCGATCCGGCAATCGAATCACATCTAGATCATAATCTATATACGTTAATACCTGCTGATTAACATACAGAGGAGAGGCTACATTACAGTAATAGCGCACCCCAGACTCCTCCATGAGAGCAACAATATTAAACCACATTTTCGGTATGAAAAAAGAAACCCCTGGAATGCGGCTGACCCACTCCTTGCCATCCGCTTCTTGAATCTTAGTCTGACTATTGATGAACACTAGCATGCCCTGTTTCTGATGCTCTTCATGGAGCATACTTGGAGGAACCCGCCAATTGGTCAACCACATGCGATGTAGATGCCCGTCGTGTTTGAAGCTTTTTATCACATACGGCGTGAAATTATCCATGTTCAAAGCTCCTCTTTAAATTGCTGCCGAAACGTCACCTTATTATACTAGAAAAGCATATCTGACCCCCAATTGCAATGGCGGCACAGATATGCTTCCTATAAGCCAAACCTATTTATTTCTAAATATTAGATATTATGTGTTGCACACGATAAGTCGGCTATATTTCTAGATAAACGCTCCCGTCCAAGGAGGACGGTGGAGCCGTTTATTGTGCTACCGTGCCGAGCGAGAGACTACACACTTACTTTCTTCACAATGCTGAGCCGATGTGCTGCTCTGGAAAAGTCAACTGTGCTGTAACCAGCGGACTCATACACAGGCAATACCATTTCATTGTGTACATCTACTGTTACCATAATTTTCTTTACATTCCGTCCGAGAAACCGCTGCTTCATTGCCTCGATCAAAGCTTTGCCAATACCCTTACGTTGATATGCTGTTGCGACTGCAATCCTATAGAAGTAGCCATTGTTATTATCAATCGTGCCGATAATCATGCCTACGACTTGCTCTTCTTCTTGAGCGATTAAAACAAGCTCCGTGTCCCACGATAGCTGACGTGCAAAAGCTTCAATCGTCTCCTCATAGCAGGTTTCCGACAGAACGTCTTCTAGAAGTTCTTTAACCGAAGAGGTATCACCAAGCTGAAATGAACGAACATGCATACGGTTCTCTCCCAATTCCATATTAATTTGTAGAGATTAATTTTCTGGTAAAGAAGTAAATACGACAAAAAAACACGAAATCCTGCTGAAAATGTGATGAAATTCACAAAAAACTTTGTTTTTTTCGATATTTCTCGTGAAAGCGCTTAAATGCAAGCGTTTTCACCTAATTTCTCTGATTATTCCCCATGCCTCTGGCCTCTCTTTTACTCAAGGTTGCCCTCGCCTTTAGGACGCATAAAATGACACTTGCCAAGGAACAATGATAGACAGCATCTGAAAAATGAGAATTTATGGGATGGTTGAACATGGAACTGATCCGCCGTTTATTTAAAGCCGCAAATCGGATGATGGAAGAAAGCTCGGAAAACCAACAGGAAACGCCAACACCTGAAATCATCGAAATTTCCACAAATCTATCCGAAAATATAGACCACCTCGCCACGATTTTTAGTGACACACCTGATTTGATCGTTCGAACATTCACGTATAAACAATCCGGAGCCCCGGCAGCACTGGTCTATCTGGATGGTCTTGTTGATAAAAATTCCATTAATAATAACGTCCTGCATACGCTTATGTTTTACACGACGAGCGATAACAAGGATGAGGCGCCCGTCGCTCTAGGGGACCTCCACAGCCTCATTGCTTGGGCGGGTGTTGAAACCGCCATTTTACACGGCTACAGCATCCTTTTCATTGATGGGCTAGCCCATGCCTATTCATTGGAAACACAAGGCTGGCCGCAGCGAGCTATTTCGGATTCTCAAATTGAAGCCTCGCTGAAAGGCGCTCATCAAGGCTTCATCGAAACAGGTAGTCAAAATATTGCCTTAATTCGTCGTTACATCTCCAGCCGAGAGCTCAAAATAAAAGAGATCCTTGTCGGAAACAGGACCAAAAGCAAGGTATCCATCTTGTATTTAGAGGATATTGCGCTCCCTGACATACGTCTTGAATTAGAGCGTCGTATCTCGAACTTACAGGTGGATTGCGTCTTAAATACGGGCGAACTGGCGGAATTAATTGAAGATAACCCCTTCTCCCTGTTTCCACAAATGATTACCACCGAACGGCCGGACACTGCCGCATCTCAGCTGTTGCAAGGGAGATATTGTGTCGTCGTTGATCGATCATCAAGTGTATTGATTGCGCCTGTTGGTCTAGCCGCCTTCTTCCAAGGTATTGATGATTACAGTACGCGTTGGCCTGTTGCTACCTTCTTTCGACTGCTTCGTTTCTTTGCCTGTATCATCGCTGCGTTTCTTCCGGCTTTCTATATTGCCTGCGTTTCATATAACCATGAATTGATTCCCTTGGACTTGATTTTATCGATTGGGGAGTTTCGGTCATCAGTCCCCTTTCCTCCTTTTATGGAGGCGCTCATTATGGAAATTATGCTCGAAATGCTGAGAGAGGCTGGCGTCCGTCTTCCCGCGCCGGTTGGCCAAACTGTGGGGATCGTAGGAGGTATAGTCATTGGACAAGCAGCGGTTCAAGCTGGCATCGTGAGCAATCTAATGGTCGTCGTCGTTGCGTCTACGGCGGTTGCATCCTTCATTCTTCCTAACTATGACATGGCAGCTTCTGTTCGTTTGGTTCGGTTTCCGATGATGACGCTGGCATCCCTTTACGGAATCGTTGGGATCGTCGTAGGCGCCATGGTCATTCTAGCTCATCTCATTAGTTTAAAATCACTCGGAGAGCCGTATAGCTCTCCTATTGCACCGCTGCGAATGGCGGACTGGAAAGATGTTTTCATCCGCCTGCCGCTCAAAAAAATGGTCCACCGCCCCAAAAGTGTACGCTCTCTTCAAAAACGTCGATATGGCATCATGAAACAGGAAGGAGATGACTCTTCATGAACCCAGGTAAAGGTAATCAGATTACGCTGTTTCAATATATTTTGCTTATTCATAGTGCTCAATTAGGTATTGGCCTTATCCCTCTGCCTGGCGAACTTGCGAAAGGCTGCGGTACGGATGGATGGATTGTATTAATCATCGGATGGCTTGTTTCTATGGCCAGCAGCCTGATTATCATTCAGATCATGCACAGGTATCCCAATGGCACGATCATTGACTTACTGAGTCACTACTTTGGGAAATGGATTGGAAAAGTAGGAATCGTTATGTTTGTCGTCCATTTCCTCCTCTACATCTATTTAATTTATAATCGCATGGCCCTGCTCGTTCAGAATTGGATTATGCAGCAAACCAGTACAGCAGTTCTCATGCTGTTATTCCTACTTCCGGCTTATATGATCACCAGGGGTGGATTTCGCGTCATTGGCCGCTATTCTGAAATTCTCCTTTTCCTTTCTAGCGGCTTAATCTTATGTTCCCTGTATCTATTCAAACATGCGCATTGGATTCATCTTCTTCCCATCCTGAAACATGGCTGGATCCCCATTTTTCAAACCGTAAGAACCACCATTTTAGCGTTTCTTGGATTTGAGATTGCCTTCTTTCTATACCCGTACCTTGAAAAAAAGAGTTCTGCATCCCTCGGCATCATTATTGCGAATTCGATCACCTTCTTTATTTACATACTGTTTACCTTACTTGCTTTTGTCAATTTCAGTCCGGACGATATCACGCAATACCATAATACACTCATCTCTTTATTTAAAATCATTGAGTTTCGTTTTCTGGAACGCTTTGATATTTTAATCCTCTCCGCCTACTTGCTCATTGTCGTAAGAACCTTCATTCCTATACTGTATGCTGCTGTTATTTGTACACAGCAGCTTGGACTCAAAGGGCAGCCCCGACTGCACATCCTCCTCATACTTGCCGCAATGGTGTGCGTTACATGGATTTGGAAGCCTGGTTGGAATGAAAGTGAGGGATTACAAGATGTTGTTCAAAATATTGGAATCGGAATCGCTATCTTTATGCCGCCGATCTTATGGGCCATTCTAGCAGGTATGCGTCGAATCTCAAGGAGGTCCTCCCCATGAAGCCGATGCGAACGAGCCTTATTTTATTCCCGCTTTTTGCTCTGTTCATCTTAATATCTAGTTGTAAAGATCAATTACCCTTAGAAAATGTGACGCTTGTTCTCATGGTAGGTCTTGATTTGGATAAAAATGATAACCTCGTTATTTATGCGTCCAGCCCCGTCTTTAATAAGGAAGCCAAGGAGAAAAATGAAGTCATAAAAGTAACATCGTTTAACATAAAGGATAGTCGAAATGAATTAGACACACGTGCATCAGCACTTATTAGCTCCGGTAAAATCCAAAATGTGCTCATTAGCAAACGCATCTTGGCCCACGACGACTGGTTTAAGCTGCTGGATGTCTTCTTCCGTGACCCCAAAACATCTGAAACGGCCAGAGTAATCGCCGTTGAGGGCTCCGTCGAGGAGATTATTAACTTTGCACCACCAGATAAACGGAGAATGTCCATGCATATTGCCAAACTTCTAGATACCGCTCATATGCGCAATCTGGTACAAGTCACGACGCTATTCGACCTTCATCGTCACATGTACGAGAAGGGAATTACCCCCTACTTAACTGACCTACGCAAGGATGAGGAAGATGTCAGTGCGGCGGGCACGATGCTTTTGACCAAGAAAGGAAAGTATGCCTATGCCATTAACAACGCCGAAAATCAACTTCTTCAAATGCTGCAAAATGAGAAAGTTGGTGCTCTAACTATAGCTCTCGTGCTCCCTAAAGAGAAAGGCGATGCCATTTTTGATACAGGAGCGATCAGCTTCTATGCATTAAGAATTAAACGAGACCTGAAGGTTAGCTTCGAACAGAATAAGTTCGTTTTTGATATCCAGATCTCGATTCCTATTCAATTGACTGAAAAATCTTTCACCTTCGATGTGAGGAATAATGCGCCTAAACTTGAAGCCGAGATCAATCAGCAGCTAGAAGCGAAAATGAAATCGCTAGTTACCAAAATGCAAAAGCATGAAATTGACCCTATCGGCCTTGGCCTGTATGCGCGCGCCTATCAATTCAAAGCTTGGGAGCACGTACAGGATGAGTGGGGGCACGCATTTTCGGAAGCCGAAGTACGTATACACGTAAAGACGAAAATTAAAAATATGGGCGAAACCCTATAAAGCATGTATGAGATGCGCGGAAAAACACCATCTTATAGGAGGATATTCCGATCAGAAAGAGGTGAAACCTATGTCAGATAACGAATTAGATCATGAACTTACAGCGCACGAGTACCCCCGGGAAATTCCGGATTTCCAGTTCCTGAGCACGAAAAAGCCGGAAGAATGGACCGAAATCGAGCTGCTTCAGCTCCACCGGACGATGAGCGACTTATCTCCTTATCTTCATGAACAAGATACAGCCATGCATGATCAAATCACGCGAGAAATGGAACGCCGCGGCATTTAAGGGACGGCCGACTTAGTAAACACAAATGTTGCTTTATTAGCTGTGTTCCTTCATAATGAAATTGAAACTACATAATTTTTAGGAGGTATTTATTCAATGGCACATCAACTACCCGCTCTACCGTACGCAAACGAAGCTCTTGAGCCGCACATCGATGCAAAAACAATGGAAATTCATCACGATCGTCACCATAACGCTTATGTAACAAACCTGAATGCAGCTTTGGACAAACATCCAGCTCTGCATGACAAATCCCTTAATGACCTGATCGCTGACTTGAACAGCCTTCCTGAAGATATCCGCACAGCAGTTCGTAACAATGGTGGCGGTCATGCTAACCATTCCCTATTCTGGGAAACAATCGGACCAGAAGCTGGCGGCGCACCTACAGGCGCTCTAGCAGCTGCGATTGACAGCGAGCTTGGCGGTTTTGATAAATTCAAAGCAGACTTCGCTGCTGCAGCTACAACACGTTTTGGCTCTGGCTGGGCTTTCCTAGCTGTTGACAAAGCTGGTAAATTGAAAGTATACAGCTTGCCGAACCAAGACAGCCCGATCATGGAAGGCGAAACGCCTGTTCTTGGTCTTGATGTTTGGGAGCATGCTTACTACCTGAACTACCAAAACAAACGCCCTGACTACATCGCAGCTTTCTGGAATGTTGTTAACTGGAACGAAGTTAGCAAACGTTACGACGCAGCGAAGTAATTCATGGTAAATAGGAAAAGCGACCCTCTGGGGTCGCTTTTTTGTTGCAGTTCCTCGGAACTCTTATTCTCTCTTCGGGTTTGGCCCATATTGATTATCGTTGTCGTCGCTATCTTGACAATAAAATATAAGCAAAATAATGAAGCCAATCAAGGGAATTAACCCAATCAGCAGCCACCACCCGCTTTTACCGGTATCATGCAATCTACGAAAGGCTACGGCTAGAGAAGGTAAAAGGACGAATAAAGAATAAAGACCTGACAGGAGCTTATCAATTCCGATAATGGACTCGACGATAGCAATACCAATAGAAATAATAATATTGAACAGCACGAACATCCAATATTCTTTCCGTCTTGCTCTGCCTGAAAACCCTACATAATTGGATAACACCTTCACATACCATTCCATCTGCAACGACTCCTTTTCGTGTAATCAACGAACGATATCCTCGGATATTCTACATTCTCCCATTCATATTCCAGATTGAGAAATCTCATACATCATTTTCGACCGTAATCATGTTCTTTCGCTTTCCTCTTTACGCCAATAAAACGAAGTTGTACGATAAAGGTATATGAATCTACAACCGGAAAGAGTTGACGAACCCTTGACCATCGCACCTTTGCTTCAACATGTCCCCCTGTTTCAAGAGCTTTCGGAAGAAGATCTATTCGGGATCGCCCCTTTATTTACGCAAATGAAAGTAAAGAAGGAAACCATCCTTTTTGAAGAAGGCGACGTTGGTGAGGAATTGTTCTTGATTCAGTCTGGTGTTGTGAAAATATATCGTCTGGACGAGGCCAAAGAGGTTACACTAGCCTTGTTCCGAGATGGGGATTTCTTCGGAGAGATGTCTCTGCTCAGCAGTGGGATGACACGTTCAGCTACGGCTGAAACGATGGCGGCCAGCACCCTGTATGTGCTGGGCCGAACAGCCTTCACTTCGTTCATGGAAAAGAGCCCTAGGCTATGCCTAAAGCTCCTTGAAACCACCATGCAACGATTACGTCATGCCAATGATCAAATCTATGATTTGACGTTCCTTGGGGTTCGCTCTCGTATTATTAAAACGATCCTTCGCTTGTCTGAGCAGCATGGGATCGCTACGTCAGACGGTCTACTCATTGATGTTAAACTGACTCACCAGCAGTTGGCCAACATAGTGGGAACGGTGAGGGAGTCTGTCACCAAGATCCTGCAAGAGTTGCTAGATGATGACCTCATTCACATTGATAAAAAGCTAATCACCTTAAAAAACATCGAAGCCATCCAGGCTGAACTTCGATAGCATCATAGCGTAAGGGCTGGTAACGTGGCGGAAATGTAAAGCCTACCTGCTGGAGGTCATTACATTACATTACATTACGCTTCGTTGCGCTCCTGCCATTCTTTCATGATCCGCACGAAAACATTAGGGAATGCGTAGTTTTGGAGATCCTCCGGACCTACCCATCGGTAATGGAACGGGATCCATTCTTCTCCCGTACTCGGTCGGTTCGGATCACCCAGTTTAGCGCGATAGACCTTCATTTTCCAAATGATATGGCTGAAAATATGCTCCGTATCCATGAACCACTCATCAGGTTGAATCCCGATTTGTTCCTGTTCGGCAAGGGCTTGGCGAAGAACTTCCTGGTTGTCTTCGTCAGACTGCCATGCTGCGGTCGTCCATTCTACATGTGGGAGCTCCCACATCCGGGCAAGCAGCCCCTCTTGCGGGCGCTGTCTGATCAACCATTTGCCTGCATGCTCACCTGTACCTTCGATGAAAGCCACTGCCCGCAGTTCTGGACGGGGCGGTTTGGCTTTCTTTTTGATAGGCAGGCCTTCTTCCATACCAGCCTCACGCGCTGAACAGTGTGCCATTACGGGGCACGTCAAGCAGTGCGGTGACCTTGGGGTACACACCATGGCACCTAGCTCCATGAGCGCTTGGTTGAAGTCGCTTGCAGTACCCTCCAGAATTAGCTCGCGCGCCAACTTCTCCATAATCGTCCTCGTGGACGGCTTCATAATATCTTCTTCGATGAGAAAATAGCGCGAAAGCACGCGCATCACATTACCGTCGACAGCCGGCTCTGGTTTATTGTACGCGATACTTAGGATCGCACCTGATGTGTATGGACCAACACCTTTGAGGGCGGAGATTTGCTCTTTATTTGCTGGGACAACACCTTCGTAGCGTTCGTGCACTTCTCTGACGGCGGATTGCAGATTCCTCGCTCGCGAGTAGTAGCCGAGTCCTTCCCACGCTTTGAGCACATTTTCTTCCGGTGCCGTAGCTAATGCTTCCACAGTTGGAAATTGATCCACGAATCGATGGAAATATGGAATCACTGTATCTACGCGTGTCTGCTGCAGCATCACTTCAGAAATCCATATATAATAAGGGTTTTTACTTCTACGCCAAGGTAAATCACGTTTATGTGTCTGGTACCAATCCAAGAGATTCTTGGAAAAATACATCTTCTGTTGTTCGCTGTACATAAGCTCTCCTTCTCTATGGGGCACGTTCAAGTTATAATGGACGAATGAATATGGTACCATTATACGAGAAGTGTGGAACATAAAACTAGAGGTGAATGTATGCAAACGTCGAAGCCATCCAATTTGACTCAGACCAAACAACAACAATTAGAAAATAAAAGAAAAGATTGGCTGCGCGAAGCTCAAGGCCTGGTCCCGCTATTATTTATTTGGGGCGCGGAGTGGGTATTCAGCGCCGGGGTTGATTTCGCCATCTACTGGCGAGATCTAGATTGGCTCAAGCAAGCGGCATTTATTACCGCGGTGGTGGCCAGCTTGATCCAGATTTGGGGGATGCGGAAGTCATTGGCTACTGGAGATACCCGGGAAAAAGATGATTCCGAACGCACCGGATGGGGGCATCCGATATTCCTTGTGCTGCCAGGAGCCATGCTCATTGCAGCTGTGGCATTATTAGAGGCAATCGGCGCGGTGAATCCGTTGTTTGCTCCTATTTTGCGAGCGTTTCTGCTCGCTATCGGGTTCGTTCAGGTCGGTCTGCTGCTCGGCAGATCCCTTATTTATGTGGGTTTGTGGCTTTTCGCGCTGACCGCGGTAATGGGCGTGTGGTATTTGGGGTATTCGGGTGTGATTCTTGAGGGCATGGGCGGCATCAGCCTGCTCGTGAGTGGGTATATGTTGCGCGTTTGGGCGAGGTAGACGGCAGTAGAACCGGGGCCAAGGACAACAACAACAACAACAACAACAACAACAACAACAACACAAACTAGCATCTATACCAGTACTGCCACTAGCCAGCCCTGTACCAAATAACTGGAAAAAACCCAGTTATTTTCGGCCAAATCGTTGATTTCTAAGGTTTAGCTGGATTTTATGCAGTTATTTTCGAGAAATGGAGCTGGTTAAGGAAAATCGGCTAAAATTAACGGGAGAAAATCCAACTATTTGCCCAAAAATCACAAATCCCGTTGATTTAGCTACATAAAATCCAGTTATTTCACTACCAATGTGGAATTTAATTTGGCTGCATGCGAGGATTGATTCCAACAATGAATACGCAGGGTAGTTTCATACGCCATCAACATTCACACCTGCACTACAATGGCATAAGCAGCAACCATGGAGTCCTGCTCTCCGCAAGGCTTCCTCATTCACCTGACGTGCTCCCACTCCATCATTAGTCCGAAAACATCGAATTATTTTCTCTTTACGCGGCAGTATGACTTGAATAATCCTAATATGCCCGCCTAAATCCACCTAATCAACTAGTAGTTACGAAATTTAGGTATTTAGCTCGATAGAAACTGACTATTTGATTTTTTTGAGAAGGAATCACATATTTAGTTCGACTATATCGGACTAAAATCAGATTCAGGCGCAGATACAGCTGGCGGCGAGTCGACGAGGCCTGGTCTCCAACATTGTATAACATACCAAGCTTCATACCACTGTGCCTAATCTTATAGCTGCTCTACAATAGCATAGGCAGCAGCCATTGATTCCGTGTGCGTGATGCTAATATGGATGCGGTGGTTGCCTTGCAGGCCTGCTCGCAGCATGGCCTCTTCTCTCACCTGACAGACGGGTTTACCAAGCTCATCCGGCAGCACTTCTACATCTTGGAAACCAATCTGCTTACCAATGCCGCAGCCAATGGCTTTCACGATGGCTTCCTTCGCTGCAAATCGCCCAGAAACAAACTCCGCGAGTCTTCCGCGACGATTCTGCGCCAACTCCCGCTCCGCCGGTGTCAAAATCCGCTCCAGAAACCGGTCGCCTGAAGAGCCCTCTAACATTTTGCGCAGTCGCGCGATTTCAACCAAATCCGTTCCGACCCCAATAATCATATCCGACCGAGCCTCTCTTCTTTTGACAGTTACGCTTTGCGTACAATTTAACCGATTCCTCGCCCAAGGTCAAGGGCATGGATAGTGCATAGATGTCACAACTTACGTCAAGGTAAGTAAGTAACACTATTTTCAGCTCTTATGTCAATCTTCCACAGGGGTTATACTAGGCTTAGAAATGATAGCTAGGAGGCCATTATTGTGAAAATCATGCCATTGGAAAGACGCGGGATTTCGAACAGTCGAATTGTTTTCGGTTGTATGGGATTAGGCGGAGATTGGGCCGGAAATCCATTAACCAAGGAAGATTACATCACCGCTGAAAAAGCTGTAGAAGCCGCATTATCAATTGGAATTACCATGTTCGATCATGCTGATATTTATAAAAGAGGCAATTCCGAGACCGTATTCGGTCAGGTCCTCAAGAATAGACCTGATTTGCGCGACCAGATCATATTGCAATCGAAATGTGGGATTCGCATTCAAGATGATCAGAATCCGCAGCGTTTTGATTTTAGCAAAAGTCACATCCTAAGCTCCGTCGATGGCATTCTCGGTCGTCTTGGCGTTGAGCACATCGATATCTTGCTGCTGCATCGCCCAGATCCGCTCATGGAGCCTGAAGAAATCGCAGAAGCTTTCAATCAATTGCGTTCAGCTGGTAAGGTGCGCCATTTCGGTGTGTCTAACATGACTTCCGCACAAATGCGCTTTATTCAAAACTCACTGCCGGAGCCGCTTGTTGTGAACCAGCTGGAGATGAGTTTGGCACGATTGGATTGGGTTGAGCAAGGCATTCTGGTGAACCAAAAAGCCGGAACCAGCATCAATTTTGCCGACGGTATTCTGGAATATTGTCAAATGAACGACGTGCAAATTCAGGCATGGGGCCCACTCGCCAAAGGTAAATTCTCTGGCAGCGATATTGAGGATGCGCCTGACACCGTCAAGAAAACAGCCACACTTGTTCAGAAGCTGGCTACTGAGAAAGAAACGACACCTGAAGCCATCGTACTCGGCTGGCTCATGAAGCATCCGGCCCGCATTCAGCCGGTCATCGGAACTTCCTCCGCGAAGCGTATCGTCGCTTGTGGAGACGCGGTTCGTATCGCGGACAGCATGACACGCGAAGAGTGGTACGCTCTTCTGGAAAGCTCCCGCGGAGCGCGTATGCCATAGTAGCAGCAAGATGTAGGTAAAACCCTGAGGCTATTGCCTCAGGGTTTTTGGTTGGGGCGCAAGGGGGCGAAAAGACCTGAGGCACACCGCCTCAGGTCTATGATCAAAATATTAGTAATTATATGTTTCACACGATAAGTTAAACGCCCGGAATCGGGATCCGTTTATGCTCGGTCTTCATGTATTGCTTCTCCAGCTTCTCTTGCACCGCTGGATCGATTTGCTTGCCTTCGAGATAGTCGCTGTTATCACCGTAGGTGATGCCGAGCTCATCCTCGTCGGTTTGGCCGTCCCAAAGGCCGGCTGTCGGGGCTTTGTCCAGTACGCTTTGCGGTACGCCAATCTTCGCCGCAAGCGAACGCACTTGACGCTTGTTCAGCGTGCTAAGCGGCGTGATGTCTACCGCACCGTCGCCGTACTTCGTGAAGAAACCGGTGATCGCTTCAGAAGCATGATCCGTACCTACGACGATCAAGCCGAGTTCAAAAGCCAAGGCATACTGCATGACCATGCGTGTACGCGCCTTGATGTTGCCCTTGCCGCCGCGGCTCACATGCTGGTGAACGCCGATATGCTTGAGGCCGTACTCGACTTCGATGGCAATCTCATCGACGGACTCTTCGATGTTGTTCTCGATTTGATATTTCAAATCGAATGCTTTAGCCACAGCGTAGCTATCTTCGATGTCGACTTGCTGACCATACGGCTGGAACACGCCAACGGTTTTGTATTCTTTGCCTTTTTCGCTCGTCAGCTCGTCCGTAGCTTGCTTACATAGTCCTGCCGCTACCGCGCTATCAATCCCCCCGCTGATTGCGATCAGCAAGCCGTTGGCATGTGCGCCGAGTACGTAATTTTTCAGAAAATCCACACGTGTACGGATCTCTTCATCAATATCAATTTCCGGTTTAACGCCGAGCTTCGCGATAATTTCTGTTTGCAAACTCATGCAACTCTCCACCTTTTATCTAAATTTTGGAATAATGCCTTCTTTAAGCATTAGTATAGACTTTCGGCCTTCAAATTTCAAAGTGTAATCAACTGTATGTACGAAAAATGGATACGGAGTCTCCCCCCTAGGCGTGTTAGTCTATTATTTCGACTATCTCCACCAGTAGAGGCACTGATGCCCTCGAGTTAGTCGATTATTTCGACTATCTCCACCGGCAGAGGCACTAATTCCCTCGAGTTAGTCGA
The DNA here is from genome assembly GCF_056402415.1 of Paenibacillus sp. P4_A9. Lineage (NCBI taxonomy): Bacteria > Bacillati > Bacillota > Bacilli > Caryophanales > Paenibacillaceae > Paenibacillus > Paenibacillus sp. P4_A9. The sequence goes on along the minus strand of NZ_JBFUHL010000004.1, from coordinate 169,230 downwards.
TTATTTCGACTATCTCCACCAGTAGAGACACTGTTTCCCAGGAGTTAGTCGATTATTTCGACTATCTCCACCAGTAGAGGCACTAATTCCCTCGAGTTAGTCGATTATTTCGACTATCTCCACCGGCAGAGGCACTAATTCCCTCGAGTTAGTCGATTATTTCGACTATCTCCACCAGTAGAGGCACTGATTCCCTCGAGATAGTCGATTATCTCGACTATCTCCACCGGCAGAGGCACTAATTCCCCCGAGTTAGTCGATTATTTCGACTATCTCCACCTGCTGGAGCCTCCGCCACCACCCAGTCCTCATTGGACAAATCCATTCAAAAGAAAAAGCCCACCTGCATGGTAGCAGAGAGGGCCTGTTCTGTATGGTTCCTAGCTTAACTTATTTACAATATTGCTCAAAAGCACCAATCAAATCGCCAGCGATCATATCTGCGGAACGATCTTCGATTTGGTGACGTTGAATGAAGTGAGCTAGCTCACCGTTTTTGAACAACGCGATGGATGGGGATGATGGCGGGTATGGCGCTAGGAATTCACGCGCTTTAGCCGTAGCATCCTTCTCTTGACCAGCGAACACGGTGTATGTGTAAGTTGGCGTTGTTTCGTTTTGTAGGGCTTTCGCTACACCTGGACGACATTGACCAGCGGCACAGCCACAAACGGAGTTCACGACAAGCAGCATCGTGCCATCCTTGGATTTTTCAATTGCTTCCTCAACTTGCTCTGGAGTCAAAAGCTCCGTAATACCCAGACGAGTCAAATCTTCTCTCATCGGTTTAACCATATCTTTCATGTATGAATCAAAAGACATTGCCATATGTGCCACCCCTTAGGATTTAATAGTTACTCTTAAAACGTAATGACTATAACTTATATTATACATCCGTTGGCGGTGAAAGCAAAGTCCAAAGTCCTAACTGCAAAACAAAAGAAATAAAGCGAAAGCTGTTAGGCTTCCGCTTCATCGTTCTTTTTACTGGTCGTAGCTTCGGACGTGACAGAAGCCACATTCTTATCAGCGTGGGTGAAAATCCCGCTCTGCGGCGCAACGCCCTCTTCAAAAATCTCCCGATTCTCTGCGCTTTGGAAGCCAACATCCTTAAAAGGATGCACCCACTGATCGCCCGCCATGACCTCTGGGTTCGTATCCGATGTCCATTGCTCAAGCGGGGAGTTGTCGGATTCATAGTCATGATCGCCGATGGTGACCCCATACTCATTCACAAATGGCGTTCGCGGGCCGCGCCCCTGCTCAAACTGTGGCAGAAAGTCGATCTCAAAGGGATCAAGTTCACTTTGGTCCTGGGATGTCGTGGTTGATTTGTTCTTATCTTGACTCATGTGGATGGGCGATTGGGACCGTCCAGTTTTTTATCGACATAGCCCTCTTTACTAGTAGGTGTTTTGGCGCGCTCTTGGTTTTGCTGCTCTTGCTGGATTTGTGTTTTGGAATCGTTCTGACTCATATCCATCAGCTCCCTTCTGCCCGTAGTATGTGACAAAATAGGAAGGATCATTCCAATAATCAGCATGAGTAGATTCAGTAACTGCCCAGGGCTGAGATATATCGCAGTTGGCTCGACCAAAGCAAAATAGCTCGCTAACATCCCCGCTGCACCTCCAAAAAACAAGGAATATTTCAGCAGCTTGCCTGATCCTAGAACTGTCGTCGAACGCGCTGCCAGCAACTGCTGCCACACCAGTAACGGTAGGAGTAAGAACGCCAGATACGCATGATCTGGATGAAACCTGGACACCGTGCCCTCAACACCAATGCCCCACGGCAATGTGGTTGGCAATCCGAAGGTAGGCGTCAACGCCGCATACAGGAATACAGCCGATGCTGCTCCGATGGCGAAAATATCAAGCAAAAGCCGCCATGGGATAGCACGCTTACGCACTTGATAGGTTAAATAGATGTAGGCTAATACGATGCCTACAATGATCTCCATATTGGAGCCTGCAGTCAGGAGCAGCTTCATCGGGCTTTGCCATAGCAAGGATGGCTGCGTCAAGAGACCGCCTAAGCGCCAAGTAAAAAACACGATCAGAACCCCGTTTAAGATCAGATCATCAATTCCTTGATCTACCCGATCTAATCGCTGCAATACTCGCCTCATAAGCCAAAACCCGAGCACACACGCCAATAACAGAGCAACTAATGTCCCCTTCAATTGCAGCGGTCCCATTTGTACCACATCAGGCATTTAGCATCCTCCGACTCTTTTTCCCTAGAATAATATTAATATCCTTAACTTTCGACAATCCGCTTACTATTTCCTGGGAAATTTTGCGGAATGGCGGTAGCGTTTGTCTGAATTTCTCGAAATTGAGGAAGTCCCTTCTGTCGCAGGTTATCCTCCCCATCCTATTTCCCCACAAAAGGAAACAGCAGCTTCTGATTCTCATTCGTATACATATTCTCTTTGGTGATGACCTCGGAGCCCGTATCCATCATCCGTTTGACGGATTCGCCACGATGAGCTTGGAGGGCTGTTTTAACAGCTAGATAGCCCATATTAAAAGGCTTCTGTACGACTGTCCCCTGCAAAATCCCCGCCTCCAGGAAGGAGATTTCATTCATTGAGCTGTCGAAGCCCACAAGCTTGATCGTTCGGTCGGGGTCCAACTCCTTCAGTGCACGCGCCGCGCCCATGGTAGATGGCTCATTCAAGCCAAATATGCCGCTGATATCTGAATGCTCCCGAAGCAGCTCCTTTGTCAGCTCATACGCCTTGTCCTCGGACCCGTTACTATACAACGTATCTAGCAGCTTAACCGAAGTATCGCTTTTCAGACTATCTCGCACCCCATTCTCACGATCCATCTGGGTGTTCGAGGTTTTCACAAAACTAACAATGGCATAGGTTGCTGGCCCTTGCACATAGCCCTTCATCGTTTCCACAGCTTTCCGTCCTGCCGCGTAGTTATCCGTCGCAATTAAGCTTGATGAAATGCCGCCTTCAAGACCCGAATCTACCGTGATCAGTGTAATGCCTTCATCTCTTGCATGCTGCGCAACGGGAACTAAGCGATTATAATCTGTAGCCGCCAGAATGATCGCCTTCGGCTTCTCAGCTATGGCTTGTTCCACAAGCTTAATCTGCTCATCGATTTGCGATTCGGATGCCGTCCCCATGATCTTAATCTCCGCATTGTACTCTTTCGCGGCTGCATAGACACCTTGATTCAGCACCTGCCAAAATTCCACATGCGGATCAATCGTTTTCGGGATCAAAATGATGGATTCATTCTTCTCACTCAGGCTCTTAGAGACAACTAGATACCCTAAGATCAGGAAAATACCTACAGCAAGCGTAATCATGACAGCGCCAACTCTTATTTTCAATGGATCACCTCACTTCTAGCCTTCACTTTGATCTGGGCTCGACGAAATTTCAGGGAAGGTAATCGTGACCGTTGTACCCTCTTCGAGCTCGCTTTCGAATTGCAAGCCGTATAGCTCTCCAAAATACAGCTGGATGCGATGATTCACATTATGCAAACCGAAGCCTTTGCCTGATTGCGGCTGATGGGTCTTCATCTTCAAAGCCTTCAGCTGCTCCTCGCTCATCCCAACACCGTTATCCATCACCTTCAGCTCGATAACACCATCATGCTTCCGTCCCGTTATGCGGATATGCCCGCTTTCTGGCAAATGCTTCATGCCATGATAAATCGCATTTTCGACCAGCGGCTGCAGCACGATTTTCAAACTACGATCCTCCAACAGATCCGCTTCTACCTCGATTTCGTAAGTAAACTTATTGCGATAACGGATGTTTTGGATCGTTAAATAGTTTTCGATATGGGCCAATTCCACACRGATAGGAATGAGTTCCTCTCCTTTGCTAATGCTCGAGCGAAGCAGCTTGGACAGCGCCGAAGTCATCGTCACGACATCATCAACCTTGCCCATCTCCGCCATCCAAATAATCGAATCCAGCGTATTATAGAGAAAATGCGGCTGAATCTGCGCCTGCAGCGCCTTAAGCTCGCTAATCCGTTTGACCTCCTGATCCAGTACCGTCTGGTTCATTAGTTCTTTGATTTTGCCAATCATCAGATTAAACGTCCGCGACAGCTTGCTGATCTCGTTCGCACCTTCCACATCGACGCGGATATCGAAGTTACCCTTCTCCACCTGCTTCATGTGCACTTCCAGCTGCTTGATCGGTTTGGTTAACGTAATCGACAGCCAGATGGAAATGGCTAGCGCAATAATAAGCGCAATACCGCCCCACATGACGGAGGTCAGCTGCATGTCTTTTTTGTTCCCGCTTAGGTCACCTGCATAGGTCACGCCAATAATTTTCCAACCAAAGTTCGTGGTGCGCACGGTGTAGATCTTATTTTCATCCGACGTCACCGTCTCGAACGTACTGTTCTGGGCTTGCATCAGTGCCCGAATATCCTCCGGTTTTAAACCGGAATACAGCAGTTGCTGCTGTGGATGGTAGATCAGATCACCGCTTTGATCGAGGATAAATACATAGCCCCGCTGGCCCAACTGAATTTGATTGCATAGATCATTAATGAGGTTAAAGTTCAGATCAACAAGCAGGACTCCGCTTGCCGCGCCTGGCTGTGGGTTCGGCATCTGTTTCGAGATCGAAACGACCCATTTATATTCATCTTTATACACATGCTGCACATGGGAGGACGAAATCACGATATCCCCTTTGCTCCTGCTCGCTTTCGTGTACCATTCCTGAGAAATAAGCTCAGCATAGGGCTTAAATTCGGGTGCCACCCGATCCGAAACAACGGCACCGTTGGAACCAATGAACACAATGGAAGCGATATCATTTCGCGATGCAACAATCGTATTGAAATAGCTGCTGATCTGGTGCTCCAATTGAAGCGCTTCGGGTTGCTGCGGATTTTTCAAAGAAAGATATTGCTTTAGATCGGTGTTACTCAAGGAAAGGGTAGAAATGCTCTCCATGTTGCCGATATAGGTTTGGATATTCTTATTCACTTGCTCGATCAGCTGATTCGTATAGGTCAACGAAGCATCCGTTACAGCAACCGTTGAGAGTCGATACGCGCTATAGCTGAGAATAACCGTTGTGCATAAAATTAAACAAGAAAAGGCCAACGCAAATTTGGTATGAATGCTTTTGAATTGAAAAGCCTGAAGTACATTTCTCATAAGCTCAGCCCAGCCTTGTTGGCGGCTCTAAACTCCTTCGGCGTCATGCCTGTATGTCTTTTGAATATTACGCTAAAATACTGCGGATCCCCGTAGCCAACCTTGGCAGCGAGCTCATACGTTTTGAGCTGTGTGGTTGCCAGCATTTCTTTGGCTTTATCCAGACGGTAACGCGTCACATACTCAATAAAGGTTTCTCCTGTATGCGGCTTGAATAAGGCACTGAAGTAGCTCATGCTCATATAAATATGATTGCATACCTGCTGCAGCGAAAGCTGCTCATCGGCATAATGCTCATGGATATAGGCTACAGCCGACTCGAGCTGCGCCTCCGACACATGTGTTCGTTTCTCTGCGAGCCGATCTACGAAGGCTAAACAAATAACCTCTAACCAAAGCCGCACATCATCTAATGTTTTGCGTGAATAAAGTTCCATAAACGAGTGATCGCCCAGCATGTCTCCTTCATCCAGCCCAGTCTCCGCCCCAGCATTCATCAAGGCGACAAGCAATTTATGCAGCTTGCCATAGCAGGTCTCCATCGGGCAAGCCGATTTCTTCAAATCGTCGATCCAATCATGCAGGGTTTGGGAAATGACGGACTTTTCCCCGGTTTTGATCGCTGAGATCAGTCTCTTCTCCATCCGCACATAGCTGGTATTGTCCGAGCTGCTCCCGAACTCCATATCCCCGATCGCGATGATACGATTGTTGCCAAGCAGAAAGCGATAATCTAACGCCGTAAGCGCCTCTTGAAAAGCCTTCGGCAGCTCCTGCAGTCCCTCGTACATGCGGCTAGTGCCCACCGTGACTGTCATCCCCAAATATTTCTCAATGCTATATCTCACTTGTTCGGCAAGCGTTTGACAGATGACCTCGACCTGCTCCTGGTGCCCAGAAACGAGTCCGACAAGCTTATCATCACGGGATCGGAAAACCGTACCGCCATGCTCCTTCTCCACAATTTCATGCAAAATATTATAAGCCGCAAATCGCAGCAGCTCTTCTTCCGCCACTTGGTCGCTGTACAGCTCCCGCCCAAAATCATCAATATCCAATGCTAGTACGGTATGTCCCGCTCCGTTCAAATGTAGACCAAACATCGGCAGCTTCCGCTCGATCTCATCTATTCTCATACCGGACGTAACCAACCGCTCCAGAAATCGTTCTCTTAACAGTGGCATGCTCTCTTGAAACTGACGACGAAGGAACGTGATGTCCTCCCGTTGCTTGCGCTCCTCGTCTAACTCGAGGCATAGCTTCTGCAGGAATTCGGTGAATTCTGCGCTATTGATCGGCTTCAGCAAATAGTCTTTGACCTTCAGCTTAATCGCTTGTTTCGCATATTCAAAATCCTCGTAACCGGTTACAATTACGACTTTGATGGTGCGATACTTGGCGACAATCTTCTCTGTAAGCTGAAGCCCGTCCATGAATGGCATGTTAATGTCGGTTATGACAACATCCGGCTGCAGCCGCTCGACCGCCTCAAATGCATCCCGGCCATTATCGTAATCGCCGACAAGCTGGAAGCCGCATGCTTCCCAGTTCGTCTTCTTCTTAATGCCTTCTCTGACTTCATCCTCATCATCAATCATGATGATTGTGTACATGCGTGTTCACCTCTGGCGAAATCGAATTAGGCTCTATGTGTATTGTACACAGCAGTCTCAAGAACTGGCAATAGAGGCTGCCCGTGGGGGTCAGCCTCATTGCTCATTTCATTCGTATAGAAGCGCTTTGATATCCGCTGAATCAATGTTCGTTTTGTCGTACCAGTGGAAGCCTGTGTCGATATTTTTCGGAACCGTTTCGCCTTTAACCGCTTGCACAGCTGCTTTCACGGACCAGTAACCGATACCGATTGGATCTTGTGTAATGGCTCCAGCCATTTTACCACTCTTGATCGCATCCATTTGTTGTTTACCGGAATCGAAGCCGATAACTACGATTTTGCCGTCTTTTTTGCTTTCTGTAACTCCGTTAATAACCCCAATTGCCGCACCTTCGTTAGAACCGAAGATTCCTTTGATATTCGGGTGAGCTTGGATGATGGCCTTGGACAAGTCTGTTGCTTTCAGTTGATCACCACTGTATTGCGTATCAACAATTTTGATGTTCGGGTATTTCGCTTTGATTTGGTTCACGAAGCCATCTCGGCGATCAACACCTGTACGGCTCGTTTGGTCATGCACAACTAGAGCAATCTCGCCCTCGTTCCCAATTAGTGAAGCCATTTTATCAGCAGCGAGTGCTGCAGCAGCTTTATTATCCGTAGCGGCAGTCGTTACCGGAATGTCGCTATCAACACCAGAGTCGAACCCGATAATCGGGATCTTGCTCGTTTTAGCCTTCTCTAGCAGCGGTGATGCTGCTTTGCTGTCAAGCGCAGCGAAAGCGATTGCCGCAGGCTTTTTGCCCAGTGCCGCTTGCAGCATTTCAATTTGCTTATCGACTTGTGTTTCCGTTTCAGGACCTTCAAACGTAATCTCAACATTAAATTCCTTAGCTGCTTTCTCAGCACCTTGTTTAACCGCTTGCCAGAACTGATGCTGGAAGCCCTTGGAGATAACAGGAATGTACATCTTATCTGATTTCACGGCTGTTGTCGTTGTTCCTGCAGTTGATGTTGCTGTTTTCGTCTCGGAACCGCATGCACTCAAAACAATAGCGGATAGTAAGATTAATGATGACGCTACTGCAAATTTCTTAGTCCGTTTTTGCACGGTTGATCACCCCTTATTCCTAATTTGATTTGTATAGGACTCCTGATGGAGTAAATACCAAGGTTATTTCTTGCGACGGCGCATCATATCTGCATAAACAGCCAATACAATCACGATACCGACAATGACGGTCTGCCACTCTTGCTTCACGGATAAAATCCGCAGTCCATTCGTCAACACGCTCATGATCAGCGCCCCGATGACCGTTCCAAGGATGGAGCCCTTGCCCCCACTGAGGGAAGTTCCTCCAATAACGACGGCTGCGATCGCTTCCAGCTCATAGCCAGATCCGAGTGCGGGCTGTGCGGAGTTGAGCCTTGAGGCCATCATAATGCCGGCAATCCCGCTGAATACTCCTGTGAGTGTGTAAATGACGATTTTCCAATAGTCGACGTTGACACCTGAGAGTCTCGTGGACTCTTCATTGCTCCCTAGGGCAAAGTTGTAACGGCCAATAATCGTTTTGGTTAAAATAATGCTGGCCACAATCGCGGCTCCGAAGAAGATAAGAATCGCGTTCGGAATCTCTACGCCTGGCAGGATATCACTGACGATCGAGCCCATTGAAAGATTCGTAAATGCTGGTGTGTCGTTAAAATACATCGGTTTCGCACCTGAAATAACGAGCGATAAGCCCTTCGTCACCATCATCATGGCGAGCGTCGCGATGAAGGGCGGAATTTTCATTTTGGCTACGAGCAACCCGCTAATGAGACCGCAAATCGCTCCGGCGAGTATGCCTCCGAGTATGCCGAGCGGCATAGGCAATTGCCACGTCGTGATGATCACACCAGCCATCACGGCGGAGAAAGTCATGACTGTTCCTACGGCCAAGTCGATACCGGACGTAATGATAACGAACGTAGAGCCCAAGGCTAGAACCCCAATAACGGCGGTTGAAAGCATGATCGCGACTAGGTTATCGAATTGGAAAAAGTTGCTTGATGATATGGAAAAGATGAGTACGAGCATGATCAAGCTGGCGAATGCCAACAGCTTCTGTGCAGCCCCGCTTTGTTTGGACAAAGTAGGAACGATTTTTCTCTGTGCAAGCCATGTAGACATGGGACTCCTCCTAACTGATCCGCATCGTAGCGAATCTCATAATAGCTTCCTGTGTTGCTTCCTGCTGTGTGAGTTCTCCGGTTATGCGTCCTTCGCACATGACCATAATACGATGGCTCATGCGCAGTATTTCAGGCAGCTCCGAGGAGATCATAATGATCGATTTCCCCTGCGCCGCGAGTTCATCGAGCAGCTTGTAAATCTCTGTTTTGGCTCCCACATCAATCCCTCGCGTCGGTTCATCGAAGATGAGAATATCGCAGTTGCGGTGCAGCCATTTGCCGATAACGACCTTCTGTTGGTTACCGCCGGAAAGGAATTTTACCTGCTGATGAATGGTCGGCGTTTTGATCTGAAGCGCTTCCACATAGTGCTGCGCTGTTTGAGCGATAACACCGTCACGCATCCAGCCAAAAACCCGCCTTGCCTTGCGATAAGATGCGAGCGCGATGTTCATCTTCACATCCATGTCCACCATGAGCCCGTAGCGCTTGCGGTCCTCGGATAAATACCCGATGCCTTGCTTGACTGCATCATGCGGGGCTTGTATCCGGACCTGCTGTCCGTGGATGCGAATGTCGCCAGAATCAATGGCATCTGCGCCGAAAATGGCCCTAGCCACCTCCGTGCGCCCCGCTCCCATGAGGCCAGCGAAGCCGAGGATTTCTCCTTTGGCCAGATGGAAGGAAACATCCTTTACCGCTGAGCCGCGGTTTAGTTTGGAAACTTCAAGCACCTTCGCCTGCGAGCTGGTAGTCGATTGCTGATTCGGACTGACGTAGAGCTCCCGACCTACCATCATGGAGATAATCTGATCGATCGACGTCGTCTCCGTCTGGACGGTATCAATATAGCGGCCGTCACGCATGACCGTGATGCGATTGCTAATTCGCTTCAGCTCCTCCATACGGTGTGAAATGTAGACAATACCCACACCCCGGGCGCGCAGCTGATTGATGATTCGGAACAGTTCTTCAATCTCGGCATGCGTTAGTGCGGCGGTCGGTTCATCCATGATCAGCACCTCTGATTGAAAAGATAGCGCCTTTGCGATCTCAACCATCTGCTGCTTGGCAACCGTCAAATCCGCCACCAACGTTCGGGGATCCAGCTGCAGATTCATTTGATCAAGGAGTAGCTGCGCCTGCTCGTTCAGCTTGCGCTCGTCAACGAACAGCTTGATGCCGTGTCTCGGCTCGCGGCCGATGAAAATATTTTGAGCAATCGTCAAATCCGGCATGAGATTCAGCTCTTGGTGAATCATCGATATGCCTAGCTGCTGTGCTGCTCTTGTATGGGGGATGCTCACTTGTTTCCCCTTCACGAGGATGCGTCCTTCGTCTTTCTGGTACACACCCGTGGCAATTTTCATCAACGTCGATTTCCCTGCTCCATTCTCACCAACCAGCGCATGAACCTCACCAGCCGCTAATGCCAACTGGCACTGATGCAGCGCGTGCACGCCAGGAAAATGCTTCTCAATCCCTTCCATCCTAAGCAAAATTTCTTCACTCATCGTCTATCTCACCTCGTACCCCAGTTCGTCTTATGCCTTGCTTATGAATTCATTCTACTTGCCAAAAGCTGGAATGAGAGTGGATAAATCTCTTCAAAAACATTGAAAATCTTCTGATTTGTGAATGCGCTAACCTTTCGGGGCGGGGTGTCGGGTCTTTCTGATGTTAGGGTATAAACACCAAAAAGCCCCTCACCAGGAGGGGCTTTCAGCTTTCAGCAGCTGCTATTCAGCAGCTTGACCGTTCAATTTCTCTTTGAGCAAGTTCAGCTGCTCATCCACTTTAGCTTGCTTTGCTGTGTCGATCGGTGCATAGCTGTTAACAGAACCAGCAGGCACGTATGGCTTGCGAGCGATCTCAGCTTCAACTTCAAGCTGGATGATCTTCTCTTCCATGCGTTGGAAGCCGCGGGATGCGCTGCCGCTTTCGATCACACCGTTGTAGGATACTTGCGCCATTTGTTTCTTGGCTTTCGCCAATTGAGCACGAGATACAAGCTCGTTGCGTTTGTTACGCATTTTGTAGAATTCATCTTTCATTTCGTGCAATTGCTGTGTCAGCTCGTCGGCATGTGCTTTCGCAGCAGCATGTAGATCTGTGTACTCAACAATTTTATCTTCGTGGTACAGCTTTTCTTCAACAGCTTGGCGAGCAATCGCTTCTTGGCCGTTTTTGATCGCCGCCGAAGCTTTCACTTCACGGTCAGCCACTAGGCGAACGGATTCCTCAAGGCGCTGCTTCAGCTTGCGCTCACTTGCGATTTGGCGTGCAACGGTTACTTCAGCTTGAGCGATTTCTTGCCCCATATCGCGCAGATATTGGTTCAACATCACGATCGGATCCTCAATTTTATCTAATACCTCGTGAATTGATGCTTTCGTCATATCCTTCATTCTTGTAAATACACCCATGGTTTACACGTCTCCTTTTTTACTATCCAATGTTTGTTTTTCAAAGCGAGCGACTTTGGCTCTTAGTTCATCTACTTCTCTTTGCAACGCTTTTTTCTCAATGTCTTTCATCATCTCATCGATGTTGTTCGTTGGTTGGCTAGGTTCATATGAGGCATAATGATTTGGAGCTTGGTGGTGATTATGGTGGTGGGATTTATGCTGATGGTGGTGGGATTTATGCTGATTCCAAGCGCCACCAGAATAGTTTTGACGACCATATGAGTTCGCATAGGGATCAAATGGGGGCTGATCAAACCCAGGTTCCTTCGGAATAACAATCGCCGCTACAAAGTAGATGAAAATGACGGTGCCTCCGGTAAAAAACGTGGTGATCACGACTAGTAAACGTAATAGTGTGACATCTACATTCATGGCTTCTGCAAGTCCCCCGCATAGGCCCGTAAGTTTCTTATCTCTTCGTGAGCGATATAGTTTGTTCATGATCCTGTGTTCCCTCCTGCTTCAGTCTATTGCGAAGTGCGTCCATTTCCGCATCTACAGCTGGGTTGCCCCCGCTGTAGTAGCTTTCGCGGCCCATTCGGCGGACATCGCGAAGTGTTCTGGCATGCAGCTCCATATCGGATACGCGCTCTTCCAATCGGCCGAACATCCGCGGTGCTCCATCTTGTGTAACACTGCTGCGAGCATGCATACGCTGCTGCAAGCGGGCGGACTCCATACGAGCCAAGTAGTAGCTACGTTTGTCTGCGACTTCTTTGTAATCGGCTTTCAGCTGTTGCAGCTCCTCATCAAGTTCAAGGATGGACTGCTTCGCCTGCTCATACAATTCATGATATTGCACGCTTTTCTCTTCCGCCTGCAACTTCTCTTGCAGTACAATTCTTGCCATGTGCTCTTCGCCAGCCTTCAAGGCCAGCAGCGCTTGATGCTCGCGCTTTTCTTTCGTTTCAAGTGCTGTTAAGTATTGCTGCCGAAGTGATGCTGCGTGACTGACGCATTGCTGATACAGCCTTTCGGACTGCTGCAGCTGCTCACGCTGGGCCGCTAAGTATTGGTCAATCAAGCGTACCGGATCTTCTGACTTCTCTAAATGCTCATTCAAAGTTGCCACGGTTATATCTCTCATCCGCCTAAATAGGCTCATCTTCACTCCACCTTTTTCACTCTCTGTATTCGGTTCCGGCCTTACGTTACGCCGTTCTTCCTTTTAACATCGATACACCATATCCAATCAACCCGATCGCAAGTAAGATAATGATCCAACCTGCCAGCTTACTTACTAGAATGATGATCCCGATTCCCGCAATGATCCATCCTAATTTGTTGCCGTTCTTAATGCCCACGTAACCAAGTCCAACCATAATTAGAGGAATTACGTATCCCAGCACTGAACCTATAAAGTCTCCTAAGTGAAAGCCTAGCTTATTGAATAAAATCAGTGCGCCGAATGCGATTAGCAGAGCGGCAAACCCTGTATTTCTTTTCATCGTTTCGTCACCGCCTTTCGTTGTTTGCTGTTGTCTTGTTCATGTCTTTATTCTAGGTAAAATCCCAGCTTTCCAAAACGGACCATGGACGGTATTTGCTCCTAGACCTTAGTCGGGGTGGGTCTACGACCTGTGATAGACAGGCACTTTCCCTCCTGGTTGTCTAAATTATCGTGAGTGCGATTTACGGTGTATGCTAAAATAAGGGTTAGTTCGAACTATATCGCTTATTGCGTAAGGAGGATTCTCTTGTGAACGTTACTGAAGGAACATTTCAGGGAACTGGCGGTGTTGAACTCTTCTATAGAAGAGCTATTCCGTCAGATGTACCAGCCAAAGGCATTGTTATCGCTGTCCATGGTCATGGAGACCATAGCGGCGGTTTAGTGAATATGAGTGAAGCGCTCGTACAGGGCGGCTATATCGTTTATTCTGCAGATTCGCGCGGTCATGGAAGAAGCCCGGGTATTCGCGGGTTCATCCGTAACTGGAATGAATACCAAAGGGATTTGCATCTATTTAGAGAACTCGTTAGATCAGAGAATCCTCGGTTGCCGCTCTTTATCATCGGTCACAGTATGGGTGGCGTGATTAGTGCGAACTATGTGCTCGATCATGCTTCCGGGATTAGCGGACTCGTTTTGGTAGCCCCTGCGATTTCGTATGAAATGACAACCTTCGAAAAATGGCTCATTAAGCTTCTAGGGAAGCTGCGGCCACAACTCACCATACAAAAATCAGGCACCGTCGAAGGATTATCTCAAGATCCCGACATGATTGCGAGATTGCAATCAGATCCATTACGACATAGTACCGTAACGCCAGGCCTAGGACTTGGTTTAAGTCAGGCCATTCCAAGACTGATGAAGCAAGCACACTCGATTACACTCCCTCTCCTCCTTCAATATGGCCGAGAAGATAAATTGACTCCTCCTGAGAAACTGGAACAATTCCTGCAATTGGTGGGTTCACAAAATAAAACAAGCTATGCTTATGAAACGATGCGACATCGTCCCTTTGACGACCTAGGACGAGATCGTTTCCTATCTGATCTAGTAGGTTGGTTGGATCAGCATTCGCTTACATCTGATAACCCAAGATCTAAATACGCAAAAAAGACCGACGTCTAGGACTGTCGGTCTTTCCTTCGTTTCATCTAGTTCTCACGCGGTTTCCCTATCTAACACGTAAACCTTTACATTCTTTTTCACACCAAACTCCTGAGCTTGGCCCAAATCATTCATGAAAACATCAATTCTAGAACCGCGAATCGCTGATCCGATATCTTCCGCTTTCCGAATGCCAATGCCTTCGATGAACACGGTTGATCCTAATGGAATGACCGCTGGATCCACGGCAATCGTGCGTCCCTCTTTGGCTTTGATACCGCTATAGGTAATGCCGTAGGTAGGGTGAGACGCTTTTTTGCCAGTAGATTCAAAGCCCGCGGTGTACGCGGTTAGCGTTGTATTGATTACTTTTTTAATAATTTTCGGCTGTCCATCGGACGATGAGGCTCCAGCGGCTATGACGGGGATCGTCAGACTTTGTCCGATTGCCAGTTGATTCGGATTGGAAATTTGATTCGCAGCTATGAGGTCATCAACGGCGATATCGAAGCTTTTTGCTATTTTAAATAGGGTATCTCCTGAGCTTACTTTGTAAGCAGTCGTAGCTTTCTCAACTTCAGCGGTTGGCGCTTCTTCGATCGGTTTATCCAAGCTTTCATTCGAAGTAGCCACATAGACAGGCGACATTTCCCCATCCTCATCACTCGTCGGAAAGGAATACACTTTTGCTTGCATGAACCACAATCCTAGCAACACAGTAAGGGATAAGGTCGAAATACATATTTTACGAAACATCACAGCCATAGTTCCTCCTCGAAAAGTTAATAGAGTTATAGCTACTAGACTCGGCTGAAATATGAATTTCTATACATTCCCTATGAAATAAATGATAGATAGGTAGATACATACGAGAAAACAATGAAGACTGCTTTGTATATTTCTATCTCGTTCTGCTTAGGATAGTTAACCTATAGATGGTATCCATCACAAATAGAAACGATCCGACATGGTCTGATCCATGAAATTATTTTCATTCGAATATTCCTTGACAGGAATATTCCTTTCGAGGTATATTGTGTTCATGAATACGATATTCAGCGCTCTTGCCGAACCACATCGCTTACACATCGTTGAGCTTTTGCGAAACGGTCCTTTGACTGTAGGGGAAATCGTCGAACGGCTCAGTCTCAGCCAGCCGCAAGTTTCCAAGCATTTGCGTGTACTTAGCGAAGCAGGACTCGTGGAGGTACAGCCGATAGCGAATCGAAGGGTCTATAAACTGCGGCCGCAGTCCCTTCAAGCTATTGATACTTGGCTCGGTTCCTTTAGGCGCCTGTGGGAAACGCAATTCGATCGAATGGAGGCTTATATTGAAGCACTCCAAGCCAAAAACAACAAACCGACGGATCAGGAATAACCCTGATCCAGTCAGGAACCAATTTCAGAAAAATGGAGGCATGGAAAATGACACAAGAAAACGCAACATACAAATATGAAATGAAGAGTGATGGCTCAGAATTGGTGATTACCCGCATCATTAACGCCCCTCGCGAGCTTGTATTCCAAGTATGGACGTCACCAGAGCATTTAGCAGAATGGTGGGGACCTACAGGTATGAAACTTACGGTAGAATCCTTAGATGTTCGCCCTGGCGGCAGCTTCCACTACTCGATGAAGTCACCTGAGGGCTTTGAAATGTTTGGCAAATTCGTTTATCAAGAAGTTGCTGCACCTGAGACGTTAGCTTACGTGAGCTCCTTCGCTGATGCAGAGGGTAATGTGATTCGCGCCCCATTTAGCCCAGTTTTCCCAGTAGAAATTATGAATCACCTAACATTCACTGAAGAAGACGGCAAAACAATTCTCACTATGCGCGGAGGCCCGATCAACGCGACTGAGGAAGAATTGAACTTCTTCGCCTCCATGAAAGGTTCCATGGAAGAAGGCTTCGGCGGAACATTCAATCAATTGGACGAATATTTGGTGAAAATCAACGCTTAATAGATAAGAAAAAGAGCCCTCAGAAGTTTTTATCTTCTGGGGCTCTTCTTGATTTATACAGCAGCTTTGCGAAGCAATCCGTAGGAGATGAGCGAGTAGATGACTACCAACGGAATCATCCACCAGAACAATTCCAGATAATGATGAGCCATCCATTGGCCCAAATCGTTCCAAAGATCGAAATTCGTCATCGTGTAGGATGTGATCGTCCCGATCAGCAACATCGCGGTAAAGAAGATATACATGGACATGCTGCCAAAACGGCGATGCAAGCTCGAAATGACAAATCCGAGGAAATAACAGTGTATCAACAGGATGATATTAATACCTAGTATAGCAATATACGGTAGATCGCTAAGGAATCCGATTTTAAACAGATGCAACTCCACATACCACCCATTCGTGGCCTCTTCAATAGCCGAAAGAATGGTTAGGGCGATCCCTGAAATGGTATTCACCAAGAGGACAGTCAAGGCTGTGCCCAAGAAGTAATCTTTTCTGCGAATACTAAGACCTATTGCAAAAGGAAATGTTTCTTTAATCGTCAGCGTACCTGCTATTAATGAGTAGATAAAGATGGAGGCAATTGCGCCCGTATTCATGACTTCACCGTCATTCAATGAAGTAGCAATTAAAGCATTGATCAGAAAATTAGCGCCCAGGATGGCCCATGGAACCAAAAACCACGTGTTCTTGTTCCTTAGATGAAGCTTAACCATTTGATTGACTCGGTTCATACGGACTCAGCCCCCTTTCCCACTACTTGCGTGCGTGTCAGATGAACAATGAGCTGCTGGATGGAAACGGCAGCAAATTCAAGCCCTAGCTCCTCTGCATATTTCCGATCCTGCGCTGTGATGGCGCCGATGATTGTCGCAGTTCCAGCAGAACCAAACACCGTTCGCTCCAGCACTTCTTTTCCACGTGCGAATGCGTCTACGGCTGATTTCAAACCAGAAACCGTACAAGCACGACCGCGAAGCGCATCTGCATCCTCATCTAAAAGCAATTTACCATTATCGATCACTAGGACATGCTCCAGCAAGCGACTCACTTCATCGATCAAATGAGTGGAAAGGATGACCGTACGCGGGTGTTCCGCGTAATCTTCCAGTAAACGATCGTAGAAAAGTACTCGAGCTACTGCATCCAAACCGAGATACGGCTCATCGAAAATTGTTAATGGCGCGCGACTTGCGAGCCCAACCACAATCCCTACGGAGGACAGCATGCCTCTGGACAGCTTTTTAATTTTCCTTTTGATCGGAAGTCGGAAATCTTCAATTAGTGCGTAGGCAAACGCGTCATCCCAGTTCGGGAACAAGGTTTTGGCAACCTCGAGCACATCGATAATACGGAAAGTATCCGGATATTTCTGACTTTCTTTGATAAAACAAATCTGATTCAGCACCTTGCTATTCTCAAAAGGCTCCTCGCCAAACACCTTCAACTCACCGCTTGTCGCGAACTGTTGTGCGGAGATCATATGCATGATGGTTGTTTTGCCTGCGCCGTTTCTGCCGAGTAAGCCGTAAATTTTGTTCGCTTCAATTTTAAAGCTTACATGATCCACTGCTGTCACTTTGCCGTAGGACTTCGTAAGTCCTTTCACTTCCACAATGTTCGTCATTAGACCTTTTCCCCTCTCCGCACCATTTCTGTTAGCTGCTCAACTGTGATCCCCAGCTTCTCAGCTTCTCTCACCATCGTCACCACATATTGCTCATAAAATAGTTCTTTTCTCTTCTCCATCAGCTTGATTCGCGCTCCTTCCGCTACAAACATGCCAATTCCACGCTTCTTGTATAAAATCCCTTGGTCCACCAGCAGATTAACACCCTTGGCCGCTGTTGCCGGATTGATCTGATAAAAGGCTGCAAATTGATTCGTTGAAGGAACCTGCGATTCTTCCGGCATACGTGATTCGATAATGTCATCTTCAATCTGCTCTGCGATTTGCACAAAAATCGGGCGGCTATCGTCCATCATAAATCCCACAATTCTCACCACCGCTTTCGTCACTACATTGGTTAGTCACTCATGTAATTAACCATACAACCAATGAAGCGCCATGTCAAGCACATTACAAATAAATGGGTAGTTAAATAATTCCCATTTTAAAGGGGAATACCAATATTGGATGGTTGTAAGGGGAATTGAAATTGACCAGTGGCATCATGTCGCACTTTATAGGAAGGTAGGTTCTCTATGTTTCTATTTCTCATACGGAGTAGTTTGGTCGTTTTGTTGGGGTTGGCGGTGATTCACCCTGTTGGGGTTCGGGTTTCCGGGAAGGAAGGGCAAGGACAAGAACAATTGATAAGAACGGAGTCACTAACTGCTGCACCTTTATTCTCCTTCTCGGTGCTGAGCGATCTTCATATCATGACGTCGGACACAGCCTCCCAGTTGCTTCTACGGCAAGCGCTTGTAGATCACCATGAACTGCGCCCCGACAGTAAGCTGCTTGTCCTGAACGGTGACCTCACGAATGGCAGTGAGGGTGATTATCGCAGCTTGATGGCGCTGCTCAGCCGCCAGCCCCATGCCCCTGTGCATGCGACCATGGGCAACCATGATTACTACGGGGTGTGGCACAAGCCGGATGGCAAGATGGATTACACGAAGATGAATCCTTCGTGGTCAAGTACGAAAGCGGTCGCGTTGTTTGACCGCATCTGGGGGTACGACAAGCCGTATCACGAGCTTGTCGTGGACGGCTACCGCTTCCTGTTCCTTAGCGGGGAAGCGTACCGAGACGTAGACGCATCCATCAACGAGGATGCGTTCCTCTCCCCCGCGCAGCTCAGCTGGCTGCGCGAGCGGCTCACGGACGCGGGCGCTGCGGATGCCAGCAAGCCCGTGTTCGTGTTCCTCCACCAGCCGCTGCCGCGCACGCTGGATGGCACGGATCTGGAGCTGGGCGTCGTCCAGCACCAGGAACTGCGTGCGCTGCTCGACGCGCACCCGAACGTCATTTTGTTCAGTGGGCACACCCACTGGAATATCGAAACAACCAACCAAGTGAAGCAGCTGAAGTTTCTTGCCGCTTCCAGCGCCTCCATCCGCCAGGTATGGAGTGCTAAGAACGAGCCCGAAACTCGGTCGCTCAGCCAGAGCCTCGTCGTTGACGTCTACCCAGATCGCGTCGTCATACTGCGCCGTGAACACACAGAAAAGCGATGGATAGAACCATCCATCGCGAAGGGGTATGATGTGAAATAGGCCGCCCACCGTTACGCCTACTGTAGTTCGATTTTGCCTGCTTAATTGCGAATGTCGGGGACTTTTAGCCGCAGTAGTTCGATTTCACCCACTTAAAATGCCCGTAACCAGCTGTCACCACGTTAATCGGCCAAATAGTTCGGTAAAATCGAATTAACGTATTCTTTTTGGGCAATTCGGCTCATTTAAGTCCGATTATCGAGACTAACGATTCATAACAAGTCCTGCACTGCAAAAGGGACCCTTCCATATAGGAACGGTCTCTTGCTCTTCTTAAATGTACTCACTGATTCGGTTTAATCAGAGAGTTTACAGTGAGCTTCACAGTTGTGTAGGCAGTAAAGTCGCCTTTACCAATAGCTTCAAATCGAAAAGTCGTATCCCCGTAAGGACCGATATTGCCATATGCGCCTTTAATCGTAACCGTACCGATCAGCTCTGATTTATCATTGTAAAATGCAAGAGCTGCATTCACATCATTCAGATTAGGGAGTGCGACTTTAATTTTGCCACGTACAATGGTGTGTCCCCCTGTTCTTGCTACCGTCACTTCTCCCACACGCACTTCAGGATTATTGGGATCCATCAACGTCAAATTAAATTGTTGCCCGCTCCATGAAGCAGTGGAATCGGGGAGTGCCGTATTGTTTAACGTATAGATTTTGGACGTCGCTAACGCATAGTTCGTGACATCACCCTGCGCATACACCACGAATCGGTTAATTTCATCCGCTTTAAAAGCAATTGGCCCCATTCCGATATTGGAAGCCAATAACATTCCCTGCCCGTCATATAGTGCAAAACTCGGTGTTAATTGAAGGGGACGACTCCAAGCCTTTAACTTATCTGTCAACCTGACCTGCATCGTTAGCTTAGTCATTGTGCCTACTAACTCAGCACGTACGATACTAGCTTCCAAGTAACCTCCGGCATCTACGATATTAAACACGGATAGCTTGGGGTTCATCCAAAAGGTTCCTTGATTCGTTCTGATATGAATCCAATCACTTACTTGCTCGAACGCAACCGCCGTTTTTACCGACAGATACGCATTCGTGCTACAGCCTTCATCAGGTAGTGTGAAGAGTTCCGTCTTTTCTGCGATCGGAATTGGAACATTCATTTTTCGAATATCCGTCCAAACTCTATGTACAGGGGCGATCCATCTTTCACCCAACCACGTATCGATTAAATAATATCCCTGCCATTCTCCTTTTACAGTTACCGTTTGTGCAGAAATCCTCGCGCTGCTCCCCATGAATCCAGCATTAAACTCATATAGCGTTTCTTCGCCAGTCAGCATCATGTTCGTGCTCACCATTTTCTGATCACCAGGTTTTGCAGAATTACTGTGAACCCATTTATCACCTAGCCATGTTCGAATTTTGTACCAACTCTTTTGCTCGCCATCCAGCTTATAAGTCACTTTCCGATCTACGACTTCAACCGTTTGTGGAGATATTGAGCCTGTTGTCCAATTCGCATACACTTCATCATAAAGTTCCGTCTCTTCCATAAGCGTAATGGTTTTCAGATCAGGGATGTGTGACGATGATTTGGAAGATTGTTGAGATGTGATGTCTTGTCGTGCACAATTCGACGAAGCAGAATCAGCAAAAGATGCTGTGGCCCCAATCGAATAAGAGGAAACAAGAATAGCTACAGTCAGTAAGAATCGAGAGATGTTAAGCAAAGCACTACCTCCAATAGGATTAAAATAGTCATTGTATCCCTATCAGATTCTACATTATCCAGATATTCCCTTTATTAAGATGGTTTTATAATTGTCCGCTCTATACAAAAAAAAGCAAAGATCTACTTTAGATCCGTGCTTCTTTTCTTACTCTATATCAGTAATTCGTGATTTCTCCTTTTTGGCTTCATTAATCCACAAATTGTATGGAGCATTTTTTCAAATTTGCTCTTACTCTGAAGCTGTTCTAGCGCACTCTTAGCCTCTTGTATATTCTTCAATAAACAGCACCCTTCTTTCTTTATCGTACTTGATGCTGCCCGATTGTAAAGCATTTCTTAAAGAGGATCTTGCAATATAATTTAATGCTCGTACTTCATCTTCTGATCTAGGGCGATTACGGGACATCTCCCAACCTTGCTCTCTTGTTTTTTCTCGAAAGTTTGCAACGGCAAGATTGACTTCTTCATTCGTTTCATTAACTTTAGACTGAATGTCTTGAAGCGTCAGGGTTAGGCTGTTTCTCTTAACTTATTTCTTTTTTACGTATATGTTCCAGGCCATGTACACCAGTAACCCTGTCCCACTCCCCAGGGAAAACCAGTACACTTTTGACATACTGCCGACTGACTGAATTAGTAAAGGGTCCATTGACTCCACCTGCCCGTTCTTGGTATAATTCGCTTATAAATTGCGTATAAATAGGCAAGGGACAAGTACACAGCCGATTGGTTGTTTACTCGTTCCTCTCAGAAAAAGTAATCCCCAACTTGTCTAGGGTCGGGAGGATTACTTTTTTCTTTTATCCTGTGAACCGTTCAAAACTTTGGCTAAAACTTTTAGCAAAGTAACTGTGAACATTGCTCCTGCGATAAAATACTTAACATTATCATCCATACGCTTTCACCTCCTTGCCTATGAGATGAAAGTTTCCCAACCGCTATGTACTTGTCTCACCTAATTGTAGCATATTAACCCATATGTGGGAATGTTTAACTGCAGAAGCAAATCATTTTTTTCTACTATAAAAAACAGCCCACCCCCAACATTTTCTAAGGGTTAGGCTGTTTCTCTTTTACTTAAATTGCTTCAAAAGACGCTTCGCCGTTCCATTCGGCGTGTTGATGACCTCGTACATATTGACGACTGTGCCAGAGTCCATTTGATCGATTTTCACACCTGAGATACTGATCTTCTGACTGCCGCTCGTTAATTTATTCGTACCCGTCAATGCAGCATCTTGGGTACCAAGGATACGACCGAAGGAATCCATCAGTTCAAATTGAATTTTGGAGAAATTCGAATCGATAATGACTTGATCCTCATGGGAAATATCCATATCCAAACGGAGGATATACGAGTATGATCCACCGCTATAGTTCCAGCTAACCGTGCTGTCATTGATTTTAACAGAGAATGGATAGATAGCAATGGTATCTCCTGCATCTTCTTCCTGCAACGCTACTTTGAACGTCCCCACCGACACGTTACCTTCGGAAACGGATTTATCATCATATACGTTAAGAGCGAATGCTTCCTCCTCGGCAGCCGTTTGGTTCGGCAGCAAGTACGAATAACTGACCACGTAAGAACTTCCTGGTGTAAGTTGTGTTGCGGCCCCACTTTGGCGCGAGCCTGTGTAGGCATTGCCTTTCCCATCAATGAGCTCGTTCTGCAGCTCAGGCAACGCGAGCGTGCTCGTGCCGTTGTTGGTGATTTTGTATTTGGCAATCGCCGTTTTGTAGCCGAGATCATCGTTCACATGCGCATGAAGCTCAACTAACGATACGTCGAGATTGGCATTGACGATGGAACTATTGCTGAATACAAGCTTGCTGCCCATCTTGTAATTTACGGCTGTGGTGAAGCCATTTTTCGCCTCGCTTGCACCTTTCAGCAGGAACACAGCCACAGGCTGTTGCCCTGTTGTTGCCGTCGCACTGCCTCCAGTTCCCGCCGACGTCCCGCTTCCCGCTGTGCTTGCCGCTGCTTTCTGCCACAGCACCAGCTGTGCCGCATTCGGATCAACACCAGTCGGCAGTGTCGCGTTGAAGTAATACGTCGCCGTTTCCTTCGGAGCCAGGAAGCCGCTTCGCGTGCTGTTATCTGTCGATGATACGGATGAGCCTGAGTCGCCGAATTGATAAGAGGCCAGCAACGAAGGCACAGGAGCGACTACGTCGCCATCATTACTCAGCGTAACCACCGTTTGCACATGGACACCATCTGCTTGCGTAGAGTACGTAGATGAGCTTGCTTTTGCCGTCACCTTCTCGCCATCCTGTTGTCCGGCATAGCTTTGTTTCACGCCTAGGGCTACTGTACTCAGCGATGAGTTCATGCTCGAGGTGCCCAACGAGACATCCTCTATTTTATTGAAGTAATAATATTCCAGCGACAGTCCACTTGTAGGCATGCCCTTAGAAATGAGCGTTTTGAGTGTCAACGTATCGGATTGATTCGGCAAAATAGACGTATCCGAACCGCTCGCAATCGTCGAGGTGTATTTCAACCCGTTCGCGTCCACAAGTCTAACTAACAAGCTTTTCGGCACCGTAACGCTGCTTGAGCCTAAATTTTTGGCAGCAACTTGCGTGTACATATACCATTTACCATTTTCAGTCACACGTACGCTCTGTCCTAGTTGAAAAGCAAGCGAAGCATCGTTCGCGAGTGTGCTGTCCAGCGTGCGCAAGCTGATGATTTCCTCTGGCGCTTCCAACTGCCCTTCTTGGATCACTGATGAAATCGGCAGCTCACCCAGATGATTCATGAAATCCGATTTATTATAATCCCAACGGAACACATCCACTTTCAGATCAGCAGCGGATTCACCAGCCGGTAAGTTGGCATAGAAGCGGAAGCTTTGCTCTTCCCCGCCATTTACAATCCCACTCTTTTTCTCACTTAAATTGGCTGTGTAGCTATGTCCTGCACCATCCGTCACACGTACACCATACTTGTTAAAATCCAACGTCTGATTTTCCCCATTATGAAATAATACGGAGAATTGCAGGGATGAAGAAGATAGTGTCGCTTTGCCCAGCATAAAATACGAAGCATTCGAGATAAAAACGCCCTCATTCGCAGCATGTGCCTCTGGAGCCGGAGCTGCCCACGAGGCAGCCAGCAAGCTTCCTGTCAGCAGTACAGCTAGACTAGTTTGTTTCAGCGGGATCGATGTTTGTTTACGAATCATGGTACAAACCTCCTGTTGCCTAATCGAAACGCAGGGCGTCGATCGGTTTTAATTTTGATGCTTTATTTGCTGGATATAAGCCGAAAATGACACCAACGAGTGCTGAGAATAAAAACGCATAGAGCCCAATATTGATCGATAAGCTCGTCTCTTGGCTTGGATTGATATATGGCCAGGCCAGCGATAAGCCAACCCCTACAAGTAAACCGATCAATCCGCCCATCCCACTAATTAAGGTAGCCTCAACTAGGAATTGCAGCAAAATATTTCTTCGCTTCGCCCCAATCGATTTCCGAATCCCGATCTCTCTTGTTCGCTCACTTACGGTCACAAGCATAATATTCATGATCCCAATTCCCCCTACGAGCAGGGAAATCGCAGCGACAGCGACCAATTGATTGGTCAACGTGCTGGATGCCGTTTGCCTTGCGCTTATGAGCTCGGATGAGTTCAAAATATTGTAGCCAGTCGTGCTTTTAAACTTTTGAAATAAATAAGCTTCCAAGGCTACTTGTGCACGGGCGACGAGATCGCCAGAGGATGCTTCCACATAGGCAGTCCGAATGTTCCCTAGCTTAAAATCCCTGCTCATCGTCGGCAGCGGTACAAACACGGAGCTGTCCAACGAGGTACCGCTCGTATTGGAGCCCTTCGTTTGAAGAACACCGATAATCGTGTACATGTAGCCTTTCACGTTAATTTCTTCGTCGATCGGGTCTTCCTTACCGAAGAACTTCGTTGCCACTTCACTCCCGATAACCGCAACGTGATTGCGGAAATCCAGATCAGCCTGAGCGAGGAAACGACCGCTAGCCATCTTCCCTTTTTGCAACTCCAAATAACGGTCATTCGTTCCGATCACATTGTAGCTTTCGGTTGTCCGATCAAATTTGATCGAGCTGTTCTGCGTCATCGTCGGGGCAATCGAAGAAATGCCCGCAGTCCCCTCAAGGGTCATGAACTCATCGTAATTCAACTGCGTGGCGCGCCCGTTCCCTTGTAAATTAACCGTTAGAAGGTTCGTTCCTAGCCCTTCGTACTGCTTTTCGATGGCTTTGGACGTCCCTTGACCGATCGACACGAGCGTGATAACCGAAGCAACCCCGATAATAACGCCTAGCATGGTCAGAACCGTTCGTAAGGGATTCGAGCGAATCGTACTCATCGCCATTTGGAAAAGCTCCCAAATTCTCATGAATGCGCCTCCTCTAGCTTAGGCACTTCAACCGACCATGCATCATTGCGAGTGTCGCTGACGATTTCACCATCGCGCAGTGCCACCACGCGCTTCGCATTGTCTGCAATGTGATGATCATGGGTGATCAAGACAATGGTATTGCCCTGCTGATTTAACTCCTTGATCAATTCGAGCACCTCGATGCCCGTCTTCGAATCCAGCGCACCTGTCGGTTCATCCGCTAATATCAGCGACGGTGAAATCGCCAACGCTCGCGCAATCGCTACCCGCTGCTGCTGTCCACCCGAAAGCTCACTTGGCTTGTGATGTCCACGATCACCCATCCCGAGCTTCTCCAACATCCGCTTCGCTTGCTCTCTCCGCTGTTTCGTTGGAATCCCGGCATAAATCATCGGAAGCTCGACGTTCTCCGTCGCTGTCAGCCTGGGCAACAGATTAAACTGTTGAAAAATAAACCCGATTTTCCGATTGCGCAGCTGAGCAAGTCCGTTGTCTGACATTTTCTCCGTTGCCACGCCATCCAATGTATATGAACCTGATGTCGGGCTATCAAGCAGCCCAATTGTATTCATCAACGTCGATTTCCCCGATCCACTGGGACCAATAATGGCGACAAAATCGCCTTCTGCAATATGCAAGGTTATGCCGCGCAAAATCTGCAATTCCTCCGCACCACGGGTATAACTCTTCGTGATCTCATTTAGCTCAATGATATTCATCCCATTAGCTCCTTTCCGAGCGAGGCTAGCTCCTTATTGACGCGCTCCGCCGCCGCCAGCATTTCCACCACCTGTGAAGCCTCCGCCGCCAGCCCCACCTGCACCGCCGCCTTGGAAGCCGCCTGCTCCACCAGGGAAAGCACCTCCGCCAGGGAAGCCTTGCTGTTGTTGGTTCGTCGTAGTTGTCGCTCTGCGCACAGGCATCACAACCTCTTCGCCCTCTTTTACCCCGCCAAGTACTTCAACTTGCGTTTTGCTGCGGATACCAACCTGCAGTTCACGCTCTTCGGTCGTGCCATCGGCCTTTTTCACCGTAACCGTTGACCTGCCTCTTGTTGTCGTCACCACTTGAATCGGCAGCACAAGAATGTCCTTCTTATCTTGGATGAGAATTTCAGCTGTCGCCGTCATCGCATATTTCAAATCGTTCTGAGCGGTATTCGGAATCGCTACAACCGCATCATACGTGGTCACACCATTGGTCGTTGTTCCGACATTCGAGACAGAGGTCACTTCACCTGTAAAGGTTTTGCCTGCAATTGCATCTACCTTCACGTTAACCTTTTGCCCCACCTTCACCGTTGTCAGATCCAGTTCATCCACCGCAATCGCGAGCTGCATCGTACTTAAGCTTGCAACAGCACCGAGCGTTGTATTCCCATTGATTTGTGCGCCCACTGGATAATTCCGAAGGACATTGTTTTTACTATTGGCAAAATCCGCCGAGAACACGCCATCAAACGGAGCTTTGATCGTTAATTGATCGATTTTTTGTTGGGCATCGCTGACACGGATCTTCTGGCTTTCAATCGCCGATTGCTTCGAGATAATACTCTTCTGAATGTCGTCATTAAAAAGAGTCACAATCAGATCGCCTTGTTTAATCGTATCGCCATCTTTGAATTTCAGCGTTTTCACCGTTCCGCTAGCTTCGGAGAAAATGGAAGCCGTACGCACATAAGCGAGTGCTGCCTGATCAGAGGAGTCTACCTTCGTATTCCCGCTGCCAATGCTGCCTTTGACTTTCAACCCTGCCGTAAGCGTGCCATCGTTATCGACCATTACATCGACCAATACCACTTTATTTCCGTTGGCATCAGCCCCAATTTCATGACCAATCGAATCCACAGCGCCAACCTTGGATAACAAATAGCCATCCACGCTCAGCTCCACAGGGTCGCCTTTCTTCAATTGCACCGCTTCTTGCAGTGAAAAAGGCAGCTTCACCTTAAACTGCGTTGTATCTGAAATCGTCCCGATCTTCGTCGTTTTATTAACCTGACTGCCAACGTCAAAGTTCGCATTCAACGAAATCTTGCCGGACATCGGAGAGGATACGCTCATATTTCCTTGCTCATTCTGCAATTCGGCTAGATCACTCTCTAGCTGCTGCAAGCTCACTTGCGCTTCCTTCAGATTCGTTTCCGTTGACGGAACAGAAAGCTCGACAAGCACGTCACCTTTTTTGACCGCTTGATTCTGGGTTAAATTCATCGTTTTGATGATCCCTTCCATCGGAATCACAATATTTTGCTTATCCTTAGCGTCCAATTGGGAGGTCCCTGATACCGCCATAGATATGGCTCCTTTGGCCACTTTCATCGTCGTTTGTTGTGTTGCCGCAGCTGCTGGCTTCGCTTTATTATGTACATAGTAATATGTACCCGCCCCACAAAGGATGGCCGCTAGGGCTACGATGAGCCACCTCTTTTTACTGCTTGCTTTCATCCGTCATAACCCCTCTCCCGGTTTCCATAGACACTCCTTGGCCTAGGTCGTACAATCTTCACAAGATGTAGTCTACTAGGGGCGACTGAAACCTGTCTGAGTGTGGGCTGAAAGGTAGTTGAACGAAAGCTGAGTGTTTGCTGAAAATGGGGACGAGATTCCGAGCCTGTTCCACCTCAAGCACAAAAAAGCCACTCGCATAGCGAGCAGCTTTTCATAACTTCCCCTTAGTTTGTAACTGTTGGAGCAGGTGTTGCTGTACCTTTGGATGCGTTACGATCTTGACGTTCCGGACGACCTTGCGCACCTTCAGGGCGCTGACGAGCCGTGCCTTTTTCCTCAACAGCCTTCTTGATGGAATCCGTCATGCCGTCTTTAATTTTACTGATCAAATCATCTTCGCTAATGCCTTTCGCTGTTGCGATATCCACGAGGGATTTGCCGGATTCAAGCTCAGTTCTCAGCTCATCTTGTGTAATGCCCAAAATTGTCGTGATGACCTCCGGATTGCCGAAATGTCCGCCACCGAAGCCTCCTGGACCTCCTTTACCGCCAGGACCGCCTTGACCGCCTTTACCGCCACCAGGGAAGCCACCCTTAAAGCCCGTGCCGTCAATTTGTTTCGTTAATTGGTCGCTCAGACCTTTGATGATCTCATCTGCCTTCTCTTGCGTCAGCCTACCAGCTGTGACTTCAGCTGTAATCGCAGCTGTCTCTGCTGCAACAAGCTTGGACAAGTAATCTTCCTTCGTCAAGCCTTTTTCAACAGCCAAAGCTGCTAGTGTTTTATCCGCCTTGAGCGCTTCCTGTACAACACTTTCTTCCACACCTAGAATCGTTGCCGTTTCTTTAATCACTTTGCCGCCACGGAAGCCACCGCGATCTCCCATTTGACCACGACCGCGATCGCCGAAGCCTTTATCTGCTTTATCGGCTTTTGGCGCTGTTGTGCTCGTTGACGTACCTGTTGCTGTATCTGCGAATGCTTCATTATGTAGGGCTCCTACTAAGCCAACTCCGATGACAAAAGATGCTACTAGCGAACCTGCGAGAATTTTTTTGCTGATTTTTTTCATAATTGTTATTCCACCTCATCTTTGGATTTGTGTTTTTGTTTCCCTTACAAAACCTAGTATAGGCCCCTTACCTGAAACCCATCTGAGCGTAAACTGAAGGTTCGTTGAGAGCTATCTGAGCATTGGCTGAAAAAGGAGTGGTAAATAAATCCTTAAATTTACGTACTGGTGTTCTCTTTTCGGCAATGTTTATGATAAACTAAGGAGCATATGAGCACTATTCCAAATAGAAGGGACGCTGAATCATGTCTTATCGTAAAGAACGCAACAAGCTGATCGCTTACTGGGTAACTACCATCCTAGGACCTGCAAGCTTCGTGATTGGCGGATTCTTCTTCATCACGCATGGTGAGCAGCAAATCGCGACGTTGAACGGACTCGGATATCCCGAGTATGTCTTAACCATTCTAGGCTTCTGGAAGCTAATGGCCGTCATCGCGATTCTGATCCCGCGTTTTCCGCGATTGAAAGAGTGGGCTTACGCTGGCTTTTTCTTCGAGCTCACGGGAGCCGCAGCTTCGCATATTCTGAATGGCGACAGCCTGGCTCTCGCTGCTCAACCGCTGGTGTTTCTAGCGCTCGTCATGGCCTCATGGGCACTTCGCCCGCGTAGCCGCAAGCTTGTCTCTTAGTCGCCGTTATTCCACAACAAAAAGAAGCTGACGCATCAGCGCAGCTTCTTCTCTTTTACGCTACCTCGGCAACCGCACGATGAACGTGCTTCCCTCACCGACCACACTCTCCACATCGATTGTTCCACCGTGCAGCTCCACAATAGAACGAGTAATCGACAAGCCCAAGCCCGCCCCGCCGCTCCGTCTAGCCCGCGAGGAATCGATGCGGTAGAACCGATCGAACAGATGCGCAATATGCTCCGGCGCAATCCCTGGACCATTATCACGGACGGCAATTTCGATGCCTCCACTCGTTTTCGTGAGTGAGACTCTCACTTCACCTGTCTCCGGATGCGTATGCTGAACCGCATTGTGAAACAGGTTGAGAACCACCTGCTTGATTTTGTCCGGATCACACTGACACTGTGTCTCTGGCTCCAAAAGGAAGGTGACTGTTCTCTCGCCTGCAAGCAGACGTAATTGGTGCTCCATCTCATGAAGCAAGTCGTCCATGGCTGCCTCCGTCTTCTGAAAAGACGGCGTTCGATCGAGCCTCGCCAACAGCAGCAAGTCCTCGACTAATTTATTGATGCGAACGGATTCGCCATGCATGCTTCTCAAAGCTTTCAACAGCTGTTCGGGCTGTTGATAGGCTCCGCGCAGAAGTACCTCCAGGAAGCCATGGATAGAGGTCAGCGGTGTGCGAAGCTCATGCGAGGCATCCGCAGCAAAACGGCGCATTTGTTCTTTCGCTTCCTTTTCCGCCTCAAAAGAAAATTCCAAACGCTCTAACATACTATTGAACGAAGTCGCCAAGCGATCCATCTCCGCCTGTCCTTGATGATCGGGAAAGCGTTCATTCAGGTTACCCGAATCAATACTCTTCACCGTATCCACCAAGTTAGAAAGTGGCACGAGCGTCCGTCTCAACACCGGCAGGAAGCCAAGCAGCCCAATCACCATCGCGAGCATGGATAGAAACAAGAACGTAAGCAGCTGCCTTAGAAGAACATCTTTAATTGGAGCTGTGTTGGTGCTTGCTTGGATGAGCGCCTGATAGCCGCGGGAACGATCAGGTTCTCCGCCTCCTATTTGATGAAAGACAACCAGCTGTTCGTTCCCTTGACTGTCTTTCATAATCAAATGTTCCTGCTTCTTCGTTCTCTTTTGCAGGATTTTCAAATATTCTTCCTTGTCTAACTCCAAAGTCGACTGTTCATCCTGCGATGAAACGAGTTTATATGTCCCTTTGTCATCAATGAGGGCAATCGTTAAATCCGGCACGAAAATCCGTGGGCCTTCGCCGAAATTGTCCTGCCGATTGTTGCGCATGAAATCCTGCCTAGGAAGGAATGGACTCGTTCCCTTATCAAGTCCCTGCTCAGCTCGAAGCCACACGTTGGGCGGCAGCGCAGCAAGCTGGTTGCGAATCGTCTCCGCCTTATTTTGAAACATGAACTGCTGCATGAACACATATTGAAACACACCAATTAACAGCAAGAGTGCGGACATGACCAATAACGTGCGGGATAAGATTTGAAACTTTAAGGACCGGGTCTCGAAGCTATTTGCCAACCAGCCGCGCGTCTTCATGTCAAATCCATCCGATACCCCGCACCGCGAATGGTGCGAATCAGCTTATGCTCCTTATCTCCAAGCTTTTCGCGCAGGGAGCGTATGTACACTTCCACAATATTTTCTTCGCCGCCAAAATCATATCCCCACACTTTATCCAGAATCATCGTTTTACTGAGCACGAGACCGTGATTGATCGCCATGAACTTAAGCAGTTCGTACTCCGTAGGTGACAGCTCCAAGATCCGATCATACATGGAAATCTCTTTGCGGCGATCATCCATACGTAATGGCCCAATAATGACTTCCCCGAATAAGTTTGGAAAATGGTTCCGAATCCGTGCGTAGATGCGCGCCAGCAGCTCCTCAAAGCTAAACGGCTTGATCATGTAATCATCGGCTCCTAATGTGAGCCCCTTCACCCGATCGTCGATTTCATCTTTGGCTGTCAACATAATAACCGCGACATTGTCCGTCTTCTTAATCATGCGGCACACCTCGAACCCGTCCATACCAGGCATCATGACATCCAGAATCGCGATATGCGGCTGAAATTTATTACAAGCTGTGATTGCACTGATGCCATCCTGTGCTGTCATCACCTCGAAGCCTTCGTTCGTTAGCCCGAGCTCTAGAAATTCTAAGATATGAGGCTCGTCATCGACGAGTAAAATTTTAATTCCTTTTAATTGACGCATCTGCATGCCCATTCGACTCCCCCGCATTTCATTCGTACACGACTTCTACAATCAGTATCCCATATCCTGCCTAAAAGCAATCTGAGCAGCAGCTGAAAGCTTGCTGAAAATCAGAGAATCTTCAGCCATTTTTCAGCTAACGATCAATTGAATCTCAGATAACTCCATTATACTTATCTCATCTAATTAAAGGATCGATGAGAAAAGAGGAATTCCCGATGACGAAGCATACACAAACCTTCCTGCCTTTTCATTTTCATACGATAAATTCGACCATCGAACTGCTGCTTCCCTGTGAAGAACGTCAACAACTAGGTATACAAGATATCGTCAAAGATTGGTTTGGACGTGAGGAGAAAAGGTTCAGTTCAGATTTGGCTGATAGCGAAATCAACCTTCTTAATACGTTGGCAGGTGAAAGCTGCCTCGTGTCCACGCCTATGCTGGAGGTACTTTTTCTTGCTGAAATGTATCAAGCTATCACGGATGGCAATTATACACCGCTGCTTTCTATCGATTCACCCCCGGGAACGCCCAAGCAAACGCCAAGTCCACTTGGCTGGCGAGTCGATCCAACCATTAAATCGGTCACACTGCCTCCGGATACACGTATTCATTTACAAGGTCTGGAGAAAAGCTGGTCGCTGAAACGATTCGTCCATTATATGAAGAAAACCTTATCGCTTTCACGGGGGCTCATGCTATCCGAGGGTGATGTGACGGCATGGGGGCAATCTGGGGCTCAGCAGGAGCCATGGAGGATTGGGATTCAAAATCCATGGAACAAGAACGCCAAACTATGCGCGATTGTGATGCTGGAGGGTGCGCTCTCTACGTACAGCCCGCTTCAGGATCACAGGCAGGGTGACGCTTGCAGCGATGTGCTGCAATGTACTGTCGCAGGTCATGATCTCGTAGAATGTCACGTATGGGCACGATTGCTAGGTTCACTTGGGCTGGATGCTGGGCTATCCCTGCTTGCCAAACGCAGCGAAGCCTGTGAAGCTGTTGTACTTTCCATGCAAGGCGAGCTCCACTACTATGGGCAGAAGTCCTCTCTCGAAACGAAATGGCATGACCTTCGTGTGGATCATTTTCATTTTAGTGAAAGACATGGTAGGGATGATGTTGATAGCTTCGCTTAAAAGATTTGCTTTGAAGATCATTTGTGGATGAAATTAGAAAAAAGGGGCGTTATCCACAATTCAACCTCATTTATCCACACTTGAGATGTTAGTTACCCACAAAAACACCTGTTTTATTAACAAGTTATCCACGTACTGTGTGTATCTTTTGGATAAAGAGCCCTTCGCATGCTATGATAGTACAAAATACGCGAGGCAGGGGCTTTATGGAATGACATATGATGTAATCGTAATTGGCGGCGGTTCTGCTGGCCTTATGGCTGGCATTGCCGCAAGCAGAGACGGCGCAAAAGTACTTCTCGTCGATAAAGGAGATAAGCTGGGACGTAAGCTCGGCATTTCTGGCGGCGGCAGATGCAACGTGACGAACAACAAAGACATGGATGAATTGATCAAGCATATCCCCGGCAACGGGCGCTTCCTTTATAGTGCATTCACCCATTTCGGGAATAAGGACATTATTGCGTTTTTTGAAAATCTCGGCATCCACCTCAAAGAAGAGGACAACGGTCGAATGTTTCCCATCAGCGACAAGGCCAAAACCGTCGTCGACGCGTTGATCGGCCAAGTGCGGCGGCAGGGTGTCGAGATCCGGACGAACAGTCCGGTCAAAAAGGTGCTATACGCGGACGGCCGCGTAAGCGGCGTCCAGCTGCAAGGCGGAGAGACACTGAACAGCCACGCTGTGATCGTCGCATCCGGCGGATGTTCTGTCCCGCACACCGGCTCCACGGGAGACGGTTATGCTTGGGCTGAGGCGGGCGGGCATACGATCACGCCGCTTTTTCCGACCGAGGTTCCGTTAACCTCGAAGGAGGCATTTATCCGCAGCCGCGAGCTGCAAGGACTGTCCTTGCGCGACGTGACGCTCAGCGTGCTGAACGCGAAGGGGAAAGCGGTAATCGCCCATCGAGGCGATATGCTGTTCACCCACTTCGGTCTGTCTGGGCCGATTGCGCTGCGCTGCAGTCAGTTCGTCGTGAAAGAGCTGAACAAATCCGAGCGCAAGGAAGTGCTTGTCACGGTGGATTTGTTCCCTGAGCAAAGCGCCGACGAGGTATACAACGAGAGCATGGCACTTGCCAGAAGCGATGCGAAAAAAGCGATCAAGAACGTGCTCAAGCCCTTGCTGTCGGAGCGGCTCATCCCGCTTCTGCTCGCTAAGTCTGAGCTGGACGAGCAGCTCACGTACGACAACATCCCGAAACAGAAATGGCTCGAGTTGTGTAAGCTCATGAAAGCCTTCCCTATTGTCGTCAAAGGGACGCTATCCTTAGAAGAAGCTTTTGTCACCGGCGGCGGCATTCAACTCAAAGAAGTGGATCCGAGCACGATGCAGTCCAAACTCGTTCAAGGTCTCTACTTCTGCGGAGAAATCCTCGACATTCACGGATACACGGGCGGGTATAACATTACCGCGGCGTTTTCGACGGGGTATATGGCGGGTACGCATGCGGCCATGCAGGAAACGTACTAAGCCTGTAAGCCAGGTTCAGGTCCTTCTTCTACACGAGAACATCCCCCAAACAAAAAAAGACGAACGAACACCCCCATGGTGTCGTTCGTCTTTTCTCTATTTTCACGTTCTGCGATTAAGCAGTCGCTAATTCCAATTCATCTTCCTCGTCACGATCGAACGCAGCGCGGTCGAATTCGCCTTCGGATTCTGCTACAAGCAATGCTGTAACTGTTGTTCCTGTTGCGTTTACAGCTGTACGACCCATGTCGATCAACGCTTCAACGCCGATCACAAGTCCCATACCTTCAATCGGCAAGCCAAGCGCAGTCAATACAACGGTCGTGGAGATCGATGCAGGACCTGGTACACCAGCTACCCCAATGGAGGAAATAACGCTCACTAGAATCAACAAAGCATATTCGGAGATACCTAATGGAAGGTTATACACCTTAGCTACGAAAATCGCCACAACCGCCGGCCAAACACCGCCACAGCCGTTGAAGTTCATCGTTGCCCCAAGCGGTGCCACGAAGCTGGCAATACGCGGTGATACGCGTAGACGTTTCGTAATTACTTCCAAATTCACTGGCAATGTTGCATAGCTGCTGCGAGTTGTAAATGCAACTGCAATCGTCGGGTATGCCTTTTTGAAGAATTTAATCGGGTTAACTTTCGCTACAAGCAATACAAGTCCACCGAATACCAACACAAAGTGGATAATTAATGCCACATAGGAAGTCAAAATAATTTTAGCTAACGGCTCCAATGTTTCCCAACCGTATTTAGCTGCCATTGCCGCGATCAACGCGTACACCCCAAAAGGTGTCAAACGAATTACATACTTAACAACTTGGTGCATAACAGCCGTAGCGGAACTAAAGAACGCTTTCACGGTTGCTACAGCCTCAGGTTTTTTGGAACCTACTGAAACGATAGCTACAGCTACGAAAATCGCGAAGATCAGAACCGGTACTACTTTACCAGCCGCCATGTCGCTAATTGGATTGGATGGTACCAGATCCAGAATAACTTGAGAGAAGGTCGGAATTTCTTTGGCTTTAAAATCCTTCGGAACCGCTTGCGCGATCCCATTACCTGGATCAATCGCTAATGCAACTAGAAGACCGATCAAAGCTGCGATCCCCGTTGTAGCTAGGAACCAACCAATCGTTTTGAAGCCTAGTTTACGAAGCTGAGCCATACTGGACAACGAAGAAATACTGTTAATAACGAGAATGAAGACCAGTGGCATTACGAGCATTTTGATCAAATTGACGTAAATTGTTCCGATTGTACTAACACTTTTAAATTGCAGACCTGCCTGATTGAAAATGACCCCAGCTACTAGACCAAGACCTAATGCGATAAATACGCGGTTACCGAAGCTGACTTTCTTCTTGCCTAGAAAAACGAGAAAACCAATAATTACGATTGATACGACTAAGCTTACCCAGTTCGTTTGAAACGCGGATACTAGGTTGTTTTCCATGTTCATCATCTCCTTATTCCTACGAAGTTACTTGGTTTAATTGTGATAAGAATATGACATCTTACACCACATGTCAATGGTTAATTTTTGCGAAATGACAAAAAACCGAACTATTCCCTTTTTTATACAAGGGTTGATTCGGTTTTAAGCCTTTTCTCATAAAACACGCTAAGTAAATTACCTAAATCGTGTGTTGGTCATGCACGATGGCTACTAGATACCACTGTGAGCCTGCATACGTAAAAACAAGTCGTAAACTGGTCCAATCCATCCCTTGATACTGCGGATCAAAACCAGGGAAATGATACTCAACGGTTATATACGAAGTCGCAGGGTATACACTGAACACATTGTTGATCATGTTCCCTTTGCCTATAATCGTGTTATAGCTAATCTGGGGCGCTGCGGCAAAGTTAGCGTTATACACAAACTTCGCCCAGTAATTCGGGAAAGTAAGGTCAATCGGGTCACCTGACCCATCGAAAGTACCCCAGTGCGTGAGACTTGGGCTAGCCCAAAGCGTCGCAAGGTTGCTGCCTAGAACTTGAACGTCTGTCGCTGTGTAGATATAGGAATACGGAGAGAATTGCACACCTTTCTGCGGATGCACAAGGCTTGCAAGCTTCGTTATATTGGTCTCCTTCAGCGCGGTTATCACTTCTTGGGCCCTTGCTTCGATTACTTTCTTGGCATCCGCCGCTGTAGCAAAGCTTGGGGGTGTTGCAGCTGGCGTAGGCTTCGAGCTAGCTGTTGCCTGCGGCTTCGTCGTCGATACCGGTGACGTTGTCGCAGACGGTAGCGGTGTTGATGGCATGGCTGTTGGTGCGGGTGACCCAACCGACGTTGGCTCAGGGGAAGGCGACGAAGTGACACTCGCGGTTGGTTGCGTCGTTGGTCCGGAGCTACTCATGACCCCACTATCGGTTTGTTTCGCGCTGCATCCTGCTAGCGTGCTGACCAAACTGACCATAATCACAGCAATGGCGATCTTCCTCCCACTTCCCATGAAAACCACTCCTTCTTCAATTGTCTTCCTTATTACACCAAACGTATGCGGGGGGCCAAAGGTTACATGCTATACCTCTACGCTCAAAATAAAAATGAAAAAAGGGCTCCACTCCGCATACACGGGATGGGCCCTTTTCCAATGCCACTTAAATCCGAATACCGGCGCTAAAATGATTATAATCATCAGCCGAAGGATCGAAAGCCGCCTCATCATCACTCGGCAGCGCATCTCGATCCGCCACCACAGCTGATGCCGCGTAGCTGTCGGACCAATCCTCATTCACGGTGTGTGCCGGAATGCGAATGGAGCCCTCCAGGTCATATGCCATCGCGAGGGTGGCCTGCTCGGACTGCATCTGCGGCCGATCCACGAGCCGCCCGCCGTGCGACTGGGCAATTTCGATTGCCGAAGTGATCTCCTGCGCATCTAGATGGATGTGCAGCATCGCGCGCTCCCCTTCCAGCAGCTCCGGCTTATAGCCGAGCTCTTCTAAGGTATCTAGCGCAAGCAACGCATCGCGCGTTTGATCAAATTCAAAAAAGATAGGAACAAAGTCCTTCATCTAACAGCATCCTTTTCTTCTTAAAGTTTTTAGCCAGAAAAACTGGCATCGTAAGCATAAGCTTAAATGGAAAGTCTGCCCTTAGGTTTGACCAATTGTCCCTATCCTATTCGAAACGCTATTCCTTCTTGCGTGCTTCTTGAACGAATTGGAGCAGCTCCGCATGATATTCCGGTACAGCTGCTACTAAATATACCGCCTTGTCCGATCCCGCTTCCTCTATACTTGCTGCTCCTCCGAGCAACGCGATGGGATTGCCCATGAAATCTGTCACCTTCACACCAGCCTCCTGCGCAAGCAGCAAGCCAGCATATAAATCTTCTCCTTCGGAGTTGTACAAGACAACGCCGTGCAGATCGCCTCTGGCCAACATCGCCCACACCAGGGTAGGGGCCCATAAACGCATCACTCTTTTGACCGAATACTCCAGATGATGCCGGAGCGCTAACGCCCGCTGATCGTCTTTCGTTACAGCATGTCCTTGAATCCATGAAATCGTGGACTTCGCCAGAACGCCGGAAGGCTTCGCCGCAAGCTTCCTATCACCTTGCCATGCCCCTTCGTCTTGGACAGCCACATACGTAAGTTCCATGGCCGAATCATGAACGACGCCTAGCACGATGCGCCCTTGGTAGCTCAAAGAAATCGAAACGCCGTACAAGGGAATGCCCAATGCAAAATTATTTGTTCCATCCAAAGGATCAACATGCCACACCCAATCACTCGCTGCGCCGCCTTCACCTGCTTCTTCACTGTAAATACGATGAGTTGGAAATACACTCAGGATGTCATCCACGATGAGACGATCCGCCTGTACATCCACCTCTGTCACCAAATCACCGCGCTCATCCTTGTGCTGAAGGATGAATTGACCACCGAAACGTTGCTTGGCTAGTAGTCCAGCCTTCACAGCTGCCTTGACGGCAACTTCCCTTGCTAATGTCCATTCGTTACGATTCATTCCCTTCAACCTCCCCGCATGATCACTTCTACCCTTCCATACTACCATATCCTACCTAAGAAAGTTGCATGGTGACCTAGGCTTTGCATTGACAAGCCACCTGTTCATAAGTGATAATATAGCAAAATCAGAAGGCGACAAGAGCTGTCGAAAGGGGTATTTGCGAGTATGGTAAAGCATCATCAGCACAAGATTTTGGATTGTACGATTCGAGACGGCGGTTTGATTAACGATTGGGATTTTAGTGTGGAGTTTGTCCAAGACATGTATCGCGGCTTAAGCGCAGCCGGCGTAGAATATATGGAAATTGGTTATAAAAACTCAGAAAAGCTACTAAAAGGCGGAGCATCAGGCCCTTGGAGATTCCTTAATGAGTCCTTCTTGCGTGATGTTATCACCAAAAAAACAGATACGAAGCTATCCGCTCTTGTTGATATCGGACGTGTGGATGAGAACGACATTTTGCCTCGTGAAGACAGCTTACTTGATTTGATCCGTGTTGCTTGTTATATCAAGGATGTAGATAAAGGTCTTGAGCTTGTACAGAAATTCCATGATATGGGTTACGAAACGTCCCTGAACATTATGGCGCTTTCTCACGTCATGGAGAACGAATTGACAGAAGCCTTTGAAGAAATCAACAAAAGCCCAGTAGACGTTGTCTACGTCGTAGACTCCTACGGCAGCATGCAATCCAAAGACATTGATTACCTAGTTTCAAAGTTCCAACGCTTGCTTCCTGAGAAGGAACTTGGCTTGCATATGCACAACAACATGCAGCTTGCTTTCGCTAACACGCTAACTGGTGCTTCCAAAGGCGTTACTTTCTTGGATTCCTCCGTTTACGGAATGGGCCGCGCAGCTGGTAACTGTACAACTGAATTGTTGCTCAGCCACCTCAAAGGCGCGCGTTACGACGTTCGTCCTGTGCTTGAAATTATCGAAAAGCACATGATTAGAATGCGCGAGAAATGGGATTGGGGCTACCTCATTCCTTATATGATCGTTG
Source organism: Paenibacillus sp. P4_A9 (assembly GCF_056402415.1). Lineage (NCBI taxonomy): Bacteria > Bacillati > Bacillota > Bacilli > Caryophanales > Paenibacillaceae > Paenibacillus > Paenibacillus sp. P4_A9. The sequence continues at coordinate 129,925 of NZ_JBFUHL010000004.1, read as the reverse complement.
GTGCTTTGGACGAGCACCCTCGCACAGCCATGGCTTTGCTTGACTCAGCAGAAAGAAATAATTTCGTTGACTTCTACGATCGTCTGACTTCCGTAGAAATTTCCCCAGCAGCAAGCAAAAGATAATCCATTCAATCTTAATAACCCCTATTCGCCAGCTCAGAAGGTTCGCCTTCTGACAGGACGACTAGGGGTTTTTTCGCCACATGGGTACCCGCTACTTGATAATTTTTGCCGAAACGACATAATTTTCTGCGTAGGCCCGATCAATCAAGAAGATGAAGTCCTCCCCATCTCTTCGATTTAAATTCCTTCTTGGATGAACCTCGATATAATCATTCTCAATTAATACCGTACATTTCTCATCGGCATAAATCAATCCATCTTGTAAGCGGCTTATGGCTTCCATCATAACTTCCCGTGACTTCAAATCTCCTAGAATCTCCACATAGACTTTTGCGGTAGCATCGTGATCTTGGAGTAAAATCGCTACCTTATGTTTGACTTTGATACGCACCTTCTTTTTTTGAGTTATGCTCATAGGTTCTACTCCTTCACTCGTCTATGCATTCAGTTTATGTCGGAACTGGGTAAGGTGGACTAGGCTAATGGACATTTTAACTAACCACAGCTTGTTGGTGTTCAGGTATTTTAAGGCATGGAAGGATATTTTTACCCAAATTTGAAAATAGTAAGATCATCAGCAGGTCAGGGGGGTTCTTCGTGATTCAAGTACTCTCGACATGGCAAACATTTTGTCTCATGTTTTTATTCCAGCTAGGTACGACGATTGTATTTGGCTTCGCTGGCGGCGCTAAGCAGGACGCTTGGCTTGCCGCTTTGATCAGCGCAACGATCGGAATAGGCATCGTGTGGATGTTTACACGTATTTACGAACGCAATCCAGGTGAAACCTTAGTTTCCCTGCTACAAATAACCTTCGGGCGACATCTCGGTCACCTTTTAACCACTTTTTATATTTGGGCATTTGTTTACGAGGCTGGAAGAATTCTGCGGGATCTCGGTGAGCTTATGGGAACATTTCTACTCCCTAGCACACCAGCTCCCTTCTTAATGCTGCTTCTTGTTACCGTCGTTGCTTATGCTGTTTATGCTGGTATTGAACGAATTGCTCGGTTAGCTGAACTTAGTATTATCATCGTATTCTTGTTTACCTTCATCCAGCTGATCTTACTCTCATTCTCAGATGTCATTAACTTCGCTTGGCTGCTGCCCGTTGCATCAGACTGGAAAAGCATTGGAGTTACGGTATTCCCGCTTGGCCTAACAACGACATTCGGTGAAATTGTGGTCTTCGCTGTTTTCTGGAAATTAACTGTCCAACCTAGCAAGTTTCGCAAAGCTGCGCTGTACTCCTCCCTCATGGTCGGCGCTGTTTTCGTCATTCTAGATCTCATTGCTGTCAGCACATTAGGTCCAGATCTGTTCTATCGCTCCTTCTATCCGCTGTTAACCAGCTTTCAGCTGATCCGAATCGCCGATTTCATCGACAATTTGGATCCTTTTGTGGTAACGACCTTCATTACAGGCGGCTTGTTCAAAATCATTCTATATGCCTACGCGGCTTGCTCAACCATCACGACGCAGTGGAAAACGGAGAATCACCGTGTTGTTATTATTCCAGTCACTTTACTGATTTGGTTTATTTCCATTTTCACCTCCAAAAATATAGCAAGCCATATTTTTGTAGGCCTGAAGGTTGTGCCTTGGATCATTGAGCTCCCGTTATTCGTCGTGATCCCATTCGTTATTTTCATACTAAACGGTGTATTTAGAAAGCGCAGCGTAGAGAGCTAAGGAGGATAACATGATGCAACAAATGCCTGTTGATGAAACCATCGATATCACAAGGCTTCAAACTGATATCAATCAACAGCTTGATCAGGATCCTGATTTAGTATTTGTACACATACGCTCTACACTCATTGCCTACATCTCGGGATTGGTCGATGCTGAACGCATAGAACGAGAGATAACGAAACCTTTAACGCAGGCACAGCCAACGGCAGAAACACTTTCCTCTCACCTTTTAACACCGGAAGTCAAACAAACCGATCACTTCGAAACGCTGATTGATAGTCTTCTTACTGGCTTTGTTATGATTGCCGAACAAGGTCAGCTGCAGGTGCTTCTAGCCAATCTGGCCTTCATGCCACACCGTAACATTGAGCAGCCCGAAACAGAGTCAGGTGTGCGCGGTCCAAGAGAGGGCTTTACAGAGCTCCTCGAGACGAATGTCGCCTTACTGCGTCGTCGCTTGAAAACAGACAAAATGCGAATCCGAACCTGGCAGATCGGCGCACTCAGCCAAACCGAGGTCCGGTTGATTTATCTGGAAGGGATCGCTGATCCATCGATTGTCGCTGAAATTACCAAACGACTATCAGCGATTCGTATTGATGCCGTACTGGAAAGCAGCTATATCGAGGAGATGATCCGAGATAACCCTTTTAGTATTTTCCCAACCATGGAATATACGGAAAGACCAGATGTTGTAGCAGGAGCACTTCTAGAAGGAAAGGTATCCATTTTCACCAATAATACCCCTTTCGTATTACTTGCTCCCTTTCAATTCTGGTCGGCTTTTCAAGCCAGTGAAGACTACTATTTGATGTTCACCAGTGCAACCTTTATACGGTTTATTCGCTCTCTGTCTATCATTCTGGCTCTTCTATTGCCTTCTCTCTACGTTGCCATTACAACCTTTCATCCGGAAATGCTGCCAACGAATTTACTCCTTGCTGTTGCTGGGGCGCGTGAAGCCTCTCCTTTCCCAGCTTTAGTCGAGGCGCTCATCATGGAAATTACGTTCGAAGCACTCCGTGAAGCCATACTTCGCTTACCTCGTGTCATGGGACAAACCGTCAGCATCGTCGGCGCACTCGTCATCGGTCAAGCCGTAGTGCAAGCAGGTATAGTATCTACACCAATGGTCATCGTCGTTTCGGTGACGGGAATTGCCTCCTTCATGATACCGCGTTATAACATGACCTTTTCCATACGGATTATGCGTCTGTTGCTTCTTCTTCTCGCAGGCACATTGGGATTCGTCGGGATCCTGCTAGGACTGTTTACACTGGCCATTTATTTAACGGGTATCCGTTCCGTGGGCGTTCCCTACTTGGGTCCGATTGCACCGTTGAAATTAAAAGGTTTACGGGATTTCCTTATCCGTTCCCCGCACTGGTTAATTGACCGTGATCTGGTCTCCACATCGCCAGAGGCAGATAAGAAGAGGCACAAATGATGAGAAGACTGCGTCTATTCGCAATCTACGCAATGATTCTTGTCCTGCTAACGGGCTGCTGGGATCGCAAAGAAATTAATGATATCGCCATCCTGCAGCTTTCCGCATTTGATCTCATGCCAGAAACAGGCATGTACCGCGGCTATGCCCAGATTGCGATTCCCAAATCGATCGGTGCGGGTCAACTGACCACAAGTGGTGGCACGCAACAAAAAACGTATATGCCTCTCGTCGATTATGGTAAAAATATGGAAGATATGACATTGAAGCTAGAGCGCAGACTTTCTAGAGATTTATTACGTTCGCACCGCCGAATTCTCATTGTAGGCGATAGCTTAGCCCGTCACGATATTGCACCTTTACTTGATATGGTTTCGAGGAGTCCCACAAACCGACTGCGAACCTACATCGTGGTTGCACGAGATTCCGATGCTAAGCATCTCGTCGAATCCGAATATCCTCTGGAGGCGACAATGGAAGAGACGCTGCGCGAAATCATGGTTAGAAAGATGAACACCCCTTCTATGCTTCGTGATTTTTACGCCTCCTCCGCAGGTCAAGGCATTGAGCCCGTTGCCGCAGCATTTTCCGTGGACAAGGATGGTAAACTTCTGTTGAGCAGCTTAGCTTTGTTTAAAAAAACAACCTTAGTCGGCTATGTTGACAACATGCAAGCTGTTGCTCTTACGACTTTATTAGGAAAGAAACCCTTTGGAGATGTAGATATTGCCCTTACAGGTCAGAAAAGTAAACTATCTATTCGAATTACTCAGTTGAAAGTAACGAAACGAGTAAACATTGTGGATGAGCAGCCCGTGTTTACATTAGATATTTCAACTACTGGCCGCATCATGGATAATCGCACGCAAGTAGACCCCAGTGATCCAGCCATTACGAAGCAGCTCAATGAGGCATTTCAAGAGCAAATCACGGACGTCTACCAACAGCTCCTCCATACCCTGCAAACAACCTACAAAACGGACTGTGCAGGTCTTGGGCAAACCATTTATCACAAATACCCTAAGTTTTGGAAACGTATTGAGGAAAAGTGGCCTGAACAATTTCCAAACGTAGATGTCCAGATGAACGTGTCTGCTAATATCTCAGAATTAGGCGTTCTGGGTGCTCCCTATTACTTAAGAGAGGATGAGGTGAGCGAGTAATGTGGCTCAAAATCACCGCACTTACGGTTCCATCCCTCATTATCACCATCCAGCAGTGGTCCTATTGGACGAAACATGGAACACGCAAGCAAGCGATTATATACCTCCTGTGGATGATTATCACTTGGGGACTAGGTTGCGCCTTCATCAGTGGATTCCGTTTGCCAGAACCAACGAAACCGTTATTTCCGAATTGGAAGTAAGAATGGCTTAATCTCCAGTAGGGATTGTCCCTCCTCACGTTTACGCTCCTGCCTACATACATTGCTATCATTGATGTGATGTTGGGAGGAATTACGTTGAAGATGGACAATTGGCATGGGGCCACCTCATTCTGGCTTTATCCTGTTGATTTGCTTGTATTTGCCCCGCATCCGGACGATGAAATACTCGGGACTGCTGGTACGATCATGAACGCCATTGCTTGCGGTAAACGGGTTCATGTTGTGTTCTTCACGAATGGGGACGGCTACCCGGAAGCAGCCTCTCTCTTGTTCAATAAGCGTCCCGAGGAGCTCGGGCCAGCACATTATATGGAGCTGGCACGGATACGCCAGCAAGAAGCGATGACAGCCGCGGCGCTGATCGGACTCCGCCCGCGAGATCTCACCTTCCTCGGCTATCCCGATGCCGGGCTCGATAAGGTTTACGCTGCGACTGGGGCGATGTCGCCTTTTCAGCAGCAGTTTACGCAGCGGCAGGCGACCTATGGGGGACTCGTGCCTGATTTTCACTCGCAGGTTTACGGCTGTCCCGCACCCTATCGTAAAGCCTGTGCCCTCAGCGATACGAAGGCGTTAATCACGATGCTGCAGCCCAAAGAGATTTATGTCACAGATGCCGCCGATACCCATCTAGACCATGGGGCCGCCCATGCTTTCGTCATGGAGGCCGTCTCGCAACTTCGTTATACGGGTGCGGTTTACACCTATTTGATCCATAGCGGTGCGGAATCTCAATGGCCTTGGCCTCGGGGTATCACACCAGAACAGCCATTCGAGGCCCATCTCGTTGAAGGACATCGTGTCCCTATGAACGTGCCATGGCCTCCGCCTATCCGCCAACCGCTGACGCTAGGTCAAGCCTATTGCAAGTGGCAGGCACTTCTTGCCTACCGCACACAGGTGGCTGTGGAACCGGAATTCCTGCAATCCTTTATCAAATGCGAAGAGATTTTCTGGATACCAAATCGGATAAACGTATAATAATCAATACCGCTGCCTTCAAGCAGTGACGATGGGAGTGAATAGGATCCGCTATGAGTCGCATATTGCTGATTGAAGATGAAGAACGTATCTCCCGCGTCCTGCAGCTGGAGCTTGAGCATGAAGGCTATGAGGTGCTTATATGTGGGGATGGACGATCCGGACTACAAGCTGCCACAAGCGAACCGGTATGGGATCTCGTCCTTCTTGACGTCATGCTCCCAGAGCTCAACGGACTTGAAGTGCTCAGGCGTATTAGGCAGGTAAATGCCGCCCTGCCTGTCATCCTGCTGACCGCACGGGATGCCATTCCAGATCGTGTCAGCGGGCTGGATTTAGGCGCCAACGACTATGTCACGAAGCCTTTCGCAACGGTAGAGCTGCTAGCTCGCATTCGCAGTCTACTCCGGCAGAAGAGCCTCCACGAGCAAGCTCCCGAACAGGATCATTTGCTGAAAATCGATGAGCTCAGCATGGATTTGAAGAGCCGCGCCGTCACGCGTGAGGGCATTGCTATCGAGCTAACGCCAACGGAGTTTGATTTGCTGCGTTTCCTGATTCAGCATCAGAATGAGGTGATGTCGCGGGAGCAGATCATCACGGAGGTGTGGGGCTATGATTTTATCGGGGATACCAATGTTGTCGATGTGTATATCCGCTATTTACGTCAAAAGGTGGACAAGCCCTTCACCACCAAGCTCATTCAGACGATGCGCGGCATCGGCTATTTAATGAAATCAGAAGCTCAAGAAACACCATCTGAAGCCGGTTCCCCACCTGCAGACGGGAAGGAATCCGTATGAGCCTAAGACTGAAAATTACGCTATGGGTAACCATTGGATTAATGGTGATTCTTTTCTTCAGCTTTACCTTCGTGTATTACATGTTTATTCGCGTCACTACGAAGGGCGAAATTGATCTATTGAAAGATAAAGCCAGTGCTTTGCTGATAAAGGACCTGCCCAATCATCCAGAGTATTGGAAAGACAATATGCAAATGGATGAGCTTCTGATCCCGCAAGAAATGCTGCGGTATATTACGCCTGACTCGAAGGTTGCACATCAGATTTATTCAGATAAGCTTCTTGTCAGTTATCCAGCTATCTATGCGACTGAAGCGTCCGAAGCCTTAATAACCGATGCCGATGGCATTCTACTATTCGTTCGGACACCCGTATACGAGAAAGGCGAACAGGTCGCCCTCTTAGAAATAGGCCGAAATCTGAGAAGACTCGGCATGTACTCCGAGATGTTGATCTCGATTCTTGTTTTGACTTCCATTGGTGCGCTCATCTTGGCTCTGATCGGGGGTTATTTCTATACGAATGTGTTGTTTCGCCCGCTTCAACAATTCATCGCAACCATGCAAAACATTGAGAAAAGCGGTTCATTTCGTCACATTGCAATGCCAGCTAAGCAGGCAAACGACGAATTAATGATACTTGGCGCCACCTTCAACCGCATGATCGATCGGCTGCAGGACATGTTTCGTAAACAGGAGCAATTCCTCGCCGATGCGTCCCATGAGCTTAGAACGCCGCTCACGATTATTGAAAGCTACGCCAGCCTACTGCGGAGATGGGCTTCCAGCAATGATCAATTGCGGGAAGAGGCACTGGAAGCCATTGTTTCTGAGTCAGCCCAGCTCAAGCTGCTCACACAGAATCTGCTATCCCTCACGGATACCAACCGTGAAAACTGCGAGCAGAATACGAGCTTTGACCTTCTACCGCTGGTCGAGCAAACCGCGGCCTCGCTCCGCGTCACATCTTCACGCGAGATTCGTGTCCAAACGGAGCTCGATATGCAAGAACTGCCGATGTCGGGTGATCCCTATCAGATTAGACAGCTGATTATTATTTTAATAGATAACGCATTGAAATATAGCCAACAGATCGTCGACATCCGCATCAGTTTGAATGATTCGCGGGTGACCATCAGAGTCATGGATCAAGGCATTGGCATCGCCGAAGAGGACCTGCCGCACATCTTTGACCGCTTTTATCGATCCGATAAAGCTAGGAACCGCAAACAAGGAGGAGCAGGACTGGGACTCGCTATTGCCAAGCATATTGTGCAGAAGCATCAAGGTACAATAGAGCTCCAAAGCAGTATGGGACTAGGCTCCACAGCAATTGTAACGCTTCCACAATCCTGTCAATAAGAACATTATAAGGGGATTCTCATCATTCTCTCAGAATTGGTCTTTCCCCTTGGTATAGCACGAATTCCAGCATACCGTGGTAAATAATAGGGCAATTTTCATCTGCTATACTGAGTCTCAGGTGGACAACCACCTCGCAAGGTTTAACTCGACTACGAGTCAACTGATCAAGATTCTTGCAGCACATCATTTGAAGTTTCCATTACTTCAATGCAAGATAGCTTGCGAAAATTCAGCGAAAACTCTAAGGAGGCAACCCCATGAAAAACCCACAAAAAGCTTGGTACAAAAAATTAGTCGTTACGGCATTGTCCGTATCTATAGGATTATCAGTAGTAGCAGCAGGTGCACCAGGTAAAGCGGAAGCGGCTACTTCAACAGAAGTAACCAATGCTACAGCACTTACAGCGTCAGCAACGTCGACTTCAAGAGGCAGCCAAGTCATTTCTATCGGTAAAAGATATTTAGGAACACCTTACAAATTCGGAGCTACGGCAGGTCAAACACGTAACTTTGATTGCTCTTCCTTCACGCAATATGTATTCAAAAAGGTTGGCGTTAGTCTGCCGCGAACATCCCAACAACAGGCTCGTGTAGGTAAGTATGTATCCCGCAGTAACCTACGTGTAGGCGATTTGGTATTCTTCTCGATCCCTGGTAAGCCAGGCGTCATTCATCACGTTGCCATCTATATGGGCAATAACAAAATCCTTCAAACCTACGGTGCAGGCGGCGTACGTATTACGGATCTTAATAGCGGTACATGGTCATCCCGTTATATGACAGCACGTCGCGTGTTGTAAAGTGATTGAGAGTCCGAACAGATGGGAATTATCCATCTATTCGGACTCTTTTTGCGTGAAATTCCCTAGTAGCGAATGTACGCCTCATGGTAGTTCTCCTTCAAACCGCGCTTACGAACCTTAATCTCCAACAGTCGCTGCTTATAGGTTACATTTGCTGATCTTGGCAGTATGAGCGTTGGGACCTTCACAATACGATTTTTACCATTCGTAAATCCCGTCAGCTTAATTTGATTTGATTTAACGAACACTTGGAGAGCTCTTGGATTTTCTTCTTTGGCAATTTTCACTTTGATAATGACATGCTCATGCGTCTCAAAAATTTCTGTGCCGATGGATCCAGAGGATGAAATGCTGGCATCCATACCTGGCATTGCTTTTTTCAGCATGTCCTGTACATATCCTTCAGCCCACGTCATATTATCTAGAAAGGTCTGCCCTTTTTCGGCGAACGGCAACTTTTGTCCAAGAAACTTCTCAACCTGTTCCCACTTCAGCCAAGGATGGCGATTAAATCCGCTCAAGCCCATCACCTCATTTTGCTAACAGTATATGTGCCTACCTCCCAATGTGACACCCTCCCGAAAATTCAGAGCACCTCTAGGCGGATACCTCATATACTGTAGGTGTGATAACGCAAGGGGGATCGGATTATGCCAGCTATCGTCGGGAATGTGAAAATTATTAGTGTAGGTTCCAGCTCTGTCGTTCATTTCGGCGATTCCTTCATCATCTCACCGACCAGCTCCTCTAAGACATTCGCCGGAGCAGGTTCATTTAACACAGGGGATTTCCCGCGTGTTTATAATACCTACAGCACGACGGTTACCAACGATTCTGACTTTATTGATGCGAATGCGAGCGGTAATATCCTCTGACAAAGGTCAGACAAGAGCGAGGTGTTCCACGGAAAATGAACTGGACCATCCATCAAACCATTATGATTCAACAGTTAAAAGTTAACTCTGTCGCCAACTCATCCGTCCTCCAGATTGGCACCGCTGGATCAATTCGTTCGTTGTCTAATCTGTACAATACAGGCGGTTTCGTAGAGCCTGCTCCCGAGCTAGGAACGAGTGAGGTAAATCCCATAGCACTTGTTCCTTTGCCGCCAGCAACGTGATTCTAACGAGACACGGAAGGAGGTGCTTTTCCAAATGAATAACGCGATCACGTGGCAGCAATGGGCCCAGCAGATTAACACTTATATCAACATGCAGAATCAACGCATTGAGAAGCTAGAACAAACCGTAATCAAGCTGCAGACGGATCTGAAGATTTTGAAGGAAGAGAAGCGAATTCACATTGATAAAATTGAATATAATTTTGATCAACTGAAGGTTGAAAAGCTAGATGGGACGCTCACGATCGGCATCAGCCCCAGCGCAATAGATCAGATTGAGGATTTCAGTGTGAACGGTAACTCCTTGAACAAAAATGATAACGGTGGCGGCATGGGCGCCGGGGATATGAATCCTTTTTACCAAGGCGGACAATATCAGGGGACAGGACCCAATGCGGGAATCGGCGCGGCTCCAGAGGCGGGACGCGGAACAGCTGCAAGGCAAGGAAAAGACATACAAGCGGATGTTACTAGCGGCATTGAACAATATTTACAGTTTGGTGTGCAGGCCGATATCAACAACCTTGAACATAAATATCAGCATCCACTTGACGAGGATTACAAAGATTTGATTATTGATGATATTCGTAAGCAGCTGGATACGCGTATTCAGCATTATGTGAATCAATACCGCGGCGTTGGGTTCAAAGAACCGTTGGAGGCTGTAACCAATAACATTATGGACAAAACGAAAAATGACATCCTCACTGCGATTGAGACTTACATATCCAGTCTGCCCAAATAAATGGTCGTCCTGGGCTGGCGCGTTTAACATTTTCGAGGAAAGAAGGATCAGCGATGTTTAATTTACATGTGGAAAATAAACAAATCTGTGTCGGCGATGTCCGTATTGTCGGGGTAGCGAGTGCTTCCATTTTCCTGATTGGCGATACGGAGGTCATTTCCTTATCTTCGATGTTTGATACACCACCGGAATCTGTCATCATCGCGCCATTCGTTCCACTTCCATCGGAGGGATAACCTATGGCACGCCTATCGATTGTTGGCAACATCTATATGCATAGCATAGGCTCAGCAAGCACAATGCATGTGGGTGATAATGTCTACACGGCCCTGCAGAATAGAGTCTTTGCCGTTCAACGCGAAGTGCCCATCTATTATGGGAATGAGGGCAGCTTTGCGGCATACCACTTCTTCCAAAGGCCTTTCCCCATGCCTCAGCCTCCTGAACCTTTCACAATGTGTGTGGATAACTTAGGAAGCTATATTACAGTTCGAAATATTCGCATTCTTGGTGTTGCGGCCTCCTCCCTCTTTCAGATTGGCAGCAACCGCGTCAGCAGATCCGAAACACGAGTCAAAAACATTCGTCAATTCGTGACCGATAAACCAGGACCCAAAGGACAAACGACGTTCGTCTATACAGGGACCGAAGACGTCATCGGTAATATCCCGCCTAAGCCATCATCTGCAGCAGTAGCAGAAAACAAGCCGCCACATATTGTGTATGTTACTCAGCAGCAGACTCAGCAGCAATCACCACCTGCTGCACCATGAACGAAGAGCCCGTCCCTCTTGCAGGGGCGGGCTCTTCGTTTTGCCGGCTCACTTCGTGAGCAGCGGCTGGGCGCGGCTTAGCAGCGCCGCCATCTCCGCGCGCGTCAAGGACGCGCTCGGGCGGAACGTGCCACCCTCGAAGCCGTCGACAAGGCCCCTGCTGCTCATCGCAGCAATGGCCTCTGCCGACCAGCTGCCAGCTGGCACGTCCGTGAACTTCTTCGCTACGCCGCTACCCGGCGTGGTCAGCTTTAAGGCGTGGGAGAGCAGCACACTCATCTGCTCCCGCGTCATGCTCTGATCGGGCGCGAAGCGATCGTTGCTGATGCCCTGCATCAGCCCGCTCTGCTGCGCGATCCGGATATCCTGCGACGCCCAGTGGGTCGCAGGCACATCCTTGAACGCGGCGCCAGAAGCCGCCTCGCTCTTTAAGCCGAGCGCGCGTACGATAATCGTCGCCGCTTCAGCCCTTGTCAGCGCTGCGTCGGGCGCGAACGTGTCTACGGCTGAGCCGAGCATCCAGCCGCGATTCGCGGCGTTCAGGACATCAGCCTGCGCCCAGTGCTTTTGCATATCCGTGAAGTAAAAACCATCCGCCCAAAGCTGAAAGTAGCTCCAAGTATCGTCAGCTTCCTGATTCAAGCTCCAGCTACCAGTTCCTTTCAACTGATATTTCCCAACTAGCTTTAGCTTAGCTTTGATCGATTGTTCGTTGTCGAACCACACTGTGTACGTCCCAGCTGCTAACACCTTGCCATTCACCGTTGACTTCGCATCCGTAGATTGAATCGTAAACGTAGCAACAGGCGACTGACTAGCCGTGTCATAACGTACGGTCCCGCCATATTGATCTATAAGCTTTGGAATGCTTTTGGTAGATATCCCCGCGCCATTGGATGCGGGATCTTGATTCCAGTAACGACCGTACAGCGGAATGCCTAGCACAATTTTATTCGCAGGTGCTTGGGACAGCGCATACTGAATGGATTTCTCGACAAAGGGTAAGCTAGCAACAGGACCCGGCGTAGGATCGCTAGGATAGCTCTCATCATAGGTCATGACCATCAAATAATTACTAACCGCAGCTAGTGCTTTATAGTCATATAGGGCGAGCCAGCCCGTCGTAGCTCCCGTCGGATTCGCCGCCACCGCGACAGAAACCTCCATCGTACTCGGCAGCTGTTCACGCAGCTTTTTAACGAAATCCGTGTACTTTTCACGGTATGCCGCGCCTACATTTTCAATATCTAATTGTATGCCATCGAGATTATTGGCCTTGATACTAGCTACAAGTTCTTTAACCAGCGTCTCGCGCCCTTCGATCGCTTTTTCACCTCGTGCAGAGTCGAAATCATTGCTTAGAAAAGGGACAACCTTCTTCCCTTGCTTGTGCATCTCCGCTATGAAAGAAGCTTCCAAATCGGAGACTTCTAAGCTGCCATCTTCCTTTATATGAAAATAACTCGGCGACACCACATCTAAGGTTTGACCGCTTTTATTTACTTGTGAGATATAAGAGCTCGGCGCTCCAGAGAACAAATAGGACATATTAAACTTCCCCTGAGCCGCGGTAGCCCCAGCTAGAACCTCATGCTTAGGCATAAATGTTACCTGACACATCGCGCCGACAACGACTAGAGCAACGACAAGCTTTCGCCATCCACTTCTTGAGTTCATCTTGTCTCATCCCCTATTCTATTCGCCGATTTGATACACTCTATCATCCTAGAAAGCTACCAAAATCGCTACGAGTAAATACTGGGGAAACGCAAAAAACCGTTACGGACAAGGGTTTAACCCTTGCCGTAACGGTTTGTCTCATCGTGTGTCTGTGGCTATAGCAGATAGTCCGTGATTATAAAATTGATAGTGATTTCGCCCCTTGCCCTTTACTTGGTACAAAGCGATATCAACTTCCTTCAGCATTTGGGTTGCATCCGTTTGATCAGACTGATACATCGTAATGCCCATGCTGACGGTTGATCGAAAAGCTTGCCCCTGTACATCCCACGCCTGCTCGACACACGCTATGATGCGCTGGGCAATACTTTCGACATGCTTCCTGCAATCCACACCCGGTAATAATATCGTAAATTCATCCCCGCCCATTCTGGCGAAAATATCAATTTCTCGTAGACAGCCCTGGATCCGGGCGACAAATTCCTGCAAAAAGGCATCCCCGATATCGTGTCCCATCGTATCATTGATGATTTTGAAATCATCGATATCTACATACAAGAGAGCAAAGGCACGATCCGATCGGTTGGCCTGCTGCAGCAGTCGATGCAAATGTTCTTTAAACAGTCGGCGATTCGCCAAGCCTGTCAGCGGGTCATGGAAAGCCATAGTAACGAGGCGACTCTCATGACTTTTGCGCATTGTACTGTCCTGAAGCGCGAAGGCAATCTCGATAAGCTCGTCCTTGTCATCACAAAGAGGGATCACTGTGCACTCCAACCATAGGTGAGTCCCATGGGTACCTTTCGCTCGAAACTCCAGTTTACTGCTAGTTTTCGTTTGTAAGGTATGCATGAACAATTTATATACATCTGCGCGAAACTCCGAATCAATCGCCTCCATGATTTGTCCGGCATGTTCGGGTACATATCCGAGAATCTCATGAAACCGGTTAGAAGCGAAAATTAAATTACCATGCACATCTAACTGGCAATACAAATCCCATGCCTGCTCGATGATTTGACGTGCGAGAGACGCCTTCGGCAACTTTGAATATTGGATAAAATCTGAACCCGTATCATTAAGCATAACTTCTTCCGCCCCCTCTTATGCTTTACATAGAGACTTTGGTAGCTTAGCATGATTACATAAAGATAAACTAAAATCATTCTTAAATTTAAATCAATAAATCGTCGAAAAATGGCGATTACTGTCATTAGCAAGACGCAAGGAAATTTCGTCGACCTACTTTATACCTAATTATCCCTACTAAATATGCTAGAACTTTTCCCTTTGGCAATAAAAGGATAGAAATTACCAGGAGAATCGTTCTATAATGTAGGTAATGTAGGTAGAAGTTGAAGTGGGAACACCCTTCTTACTTAGGAGTTGTTTCATTATTGAGGGGGATTTTTCAATCATGGCGGGAGAAACAATTTTAATCGTTGATGACGAGCAAGAAATTGTCCAATTAATTCAGCTCTACTTGGCTCGTGAAGGCTACAAAGTAATCAGTGCCAATAACGGACATGATGTATTTGGAATCGTGCGAGAACATCGACCTGATCTTATTATTCTGGATATTTTGCTGCCAGGACTTGATGGTATAGAGGTGTGTCGACAGCTCCGCAAAACGAGCAATACGCCAATCCTGTTCATTTCGTGTAAAAGCGAGGATATTGACATCATTCTTGGTCTCAGCATGGGCGGCGATGATTATATGACGAAGCCGTTTAGCCCAAGTCAGCTCGTGGCCAGAGTCAAAGCTCTCCTCCGTCGGAACTCGATTCGAGAGCAGCATCAGGATGATCCGCAATTAGTCAAATTCCCCGGACTAGAAATCGATCTCGTTAGCCACATCGTCCGAGCGAATGGTCAAACGATCTCCCTTTCTGCCAAGGAATTTGACTTACTGTCCCTCATGGCCAAAACACCAAATCGCGTTTATAAAATCGAGCATCTGTTTGAGCTTATCTGGAGCTTGGACAGCATGGGCGATCCACGCACACTCATTGTACATATCAGCAATCTACGTAAAAAAATTGAACTTAATCCAGCTGAGCCTCGCTACATCATTACGGTAAGAGGCGTTGGGTATAAATTTAACGGATCCGCTGTATAAATTTAGCGATTCAACCAATTGGTTATGAGTTGCTGAAGAGGTACAGCGGCCGCGGCTATGACAAGTGCTGGCAGCATATTCGCCACGTTGATTTTTTTGATTTGCAAAATATTGATACCTACGCCGATTACAAGGACGCCGCCTACCGCGGTGATCTGGACAATCATCGCGTCCAGCGACGCTTGGCTGAACGCCATGGCGATCACTGTAGCTAACAATGCGATCGTTCCTTGCATCACAAAAACGGATGCCGCGGAGAAAACAACGCCAATCCCCAATGTCGATGCGAAGATGATGGATAAGAACCCGTCGAGCAGCGACTTGGTGTATAAAATATCGTGATTATGCCGCAGGCCGCCATCCAATGGACCTAATATCGCCATGGCGCCGATGCAATAGATGAGTGTACAAGTGACGAAGCCTTCCGATATGCTGGCTGGTGCTGCTGGATGAGACGTCGGTTGCTTGCTCATCTTGGTCTGAAGCCAGTCGCCAAGCTTCGTTAGATTGGCTTCGATCCGCATCAACTCTCCGAGAATACCGCCAACCACAATACTCATGATAACGATCACGATTTGATCTGATTTGAGTGCCATTGTAATACCCAACACAGTTATTGCGAGCCCTAGGCCCTGCATGACTGTGTTTTTAATACTTTCTGAGATGCGGGGCAGCAGCATGCCAAGTAATCCTCCGATAATAATGGCCACTGCATTCACGATCGTCCCCCATAAAGCCATGCCTTTCATTCCCCTCTGCGTACAAACTATGATGACCTTCTCATTCTACATGATTCTTCTCATAATTTCCTAGCTCGTTGGAAATGGTAAGGATAAGCAACAGGAAAGGAGGCATGGAGAATGTCTAAAGACAAAACAATGGATCCCATGACAGGCGATACGGTTGAAACCGACGGTATTTATGCGAATGAGGCTGGGCAAGAGGTTACGCTTAAACGAGGTGATGAGTTTCCAGCCGATCTTGTTCTAGGACGCAGCACGTATGAGCTGCAAGGCTTTGCCGATGAGGCGGAGATTGATCACGATCAGTCGGAGCTTAACCCTATGCGTAAGCGCGTAGATGCACGAACCTAGTTTGACCGAGCATGTTTCTCTAGCTTGATTTGATGTACAGCTGAACCGAGCAGCCTCCATGGCTTCTCGGTTTTTTGTTCGAAACATACGGTCCTGCCAGGACAGCGTAACCGTTTATTCCAACTATGTTATACTAATGGGATGATATTGTTTATTTTGCCCTGGGGGATACGGATATGACACGCATAATAATAATTACAGGCGGCACACTGGGTGATTGGGCCTTAGAGGAGATTCGTTCGGATGATATCCTTGTAGGCTCCGATAGGGGGGCGCTGTTTCTCATTCAAAACGGCTATAATCCTCATATTTCGATGGGGGATTTCGACTCCGTGACTGCTGACGAGCTCGCCATTATTCGAGCTTCGAGCAAAGAGTTCATTGATTGCGATCCGATCTACAAGGATCTGACGGATACGGAGATGGCTTTCAATTGGGCGCTGGATCAACATCCGAGCCAAATTCTGCTCGTCGGCGCGTTAGGTACGCGGTTCGATCACTCGCTTGCCAATGTGCATTTGCTCCGCAAAGGCATGGCCCAAGGGATTCCCTGTGCGATTATGGATGCCAACAATCTCATCATGGTGATCGATCAATCCACACGCGTACGAAAGGGTCCATACACACATATTTCGCTGCTCCCTCTTAGCTTGGAGGTCAAGGGAATCACGCTGCACGGCTTCCAATACCCCCTCCAGCAAGCGACACTTGAAATCGGGATGTCGCTTGGCATCAGCAATGTTCTCCTTGAGCCAGAGGGGCTCATCGAGCTGTCATCAGGCCTATTGCTTGTTATTCAGAGCAAGGACTAGAGAGAAAGTACATAAAAACTTGGAAATTCGACACTCTCATCTACGCCATAGGGCATAATGAGCACAAAGAAACGCCAGCTGCTTAACAGTTGGCGTTTCTTTTATGCTCATACAAATGTGGCTAGACGCCTGCCCTACATCGCAGCGGCGAGCTTTTGCACAAACTGCTCCAGATAGCGCTGGTCGATGTCGTCGAATCGGCTGAGGCTCGGGCTGTCGATGTCTAGTACACCGACGAGCTCGCCGCCCGCAACAATCGGGATCACGATCTCCGATTGCGAAGCTGCATCGCAGGCGATATGCCCAGGAAATGCGTGGACATCGGGAACAAGCACAGTTTCCCTGCGCTCAGCGGACGTACCACAAACCCCTTTACCGAAAGGGATTCTCACGCAAGCCGGCAATCCTTGAAAAGGTCCCAACACGAGCTCCTTCCGATCAAGCTGCTCATCCACCAAGTAGAACCCTACCCAGTTCACGTCCTCCAGAAATTGCCCAAGCAATGCAGACGCGTTCGCCAGATTAGCAATGCGGTTCGGTTCATCATGTATCAAAGCTTCAACTTGCCCAATCAGCAAGGTATATTGTTCTTCTCTAGTTCCACTATAGTTCGATTTCGCAAACATCTGTCATCATCCTCTTCTACCTAGTCTATCTTTCATCATACCAAATGAATGGCATCACGCCAAAAGATAGCGGAAACAGACTAACTCTGGCGCGATAGCCTCGATCGGCAGCCACTTAGTCGATTATTTCGACGATCTCAGACCGCAGAGCGCTTTTTCCCTCGAGTTAGTCGATTATTTCGACGATCTCAGACCGCGGAGCGCTTTTTCCCTCGATTTAGTCGATTATTTCGACGATCTCAGACCGCGGAGCGCTTTTTCCCTCGATTTAGTCGATTATTTCGACTAAAACTGGGCACTCAGGCTGCTTTGGCGGTCACTAAGTCAAAAATCGACTTAACCTGCCTCTCATGCGTAATCGACCGTCCGTAAATCGACAAATGTCGATTTAGTAAAAAGGAGAATCGGCTGACTCAGCCGACTCCCCTATATTATTCTTACTTTTGCCCATCATATAAATCAACTTGTATGTATAACTTATCCAAACCTTTTAAGAATGAATGATAGAGAAAACGATCGTCTTCCCATCCGACTCCAACCGTGTTTCCACCGAGAAGTTGCCTATTTGCGTCGTTGTTGTTTCGAGCTCACCTTTCGCTGCTGCACGCTCGCACGCGTCCGTAAATTGACGATTAAAAATGTCTGCGTCATACCCAAATAGGAAATCTGTGAACTTGCGAATGCTTTCCGTATTGCGGGCAAGCACCCCATCCTCCAGTTGTACCGTCACCCCATAGGTTGCAAACTGTGGATCCAACCATAGAGAAGCTTCGTTGCTGTTGCGCGCTTCTGCCGTTGCCCCGCTTAAAGCTTGTGCTTTGGCTTCCGCATTCCGAAATAGACGCAGTGTCGTCTCTTCCAAATCATAATTCGTCCCGCGCAGCTTGCCTGCCTCTTCCATCACTTCATACGCTTGCAGCATGCGCTCATCTGGGAAAACGAGCTTCTTATAGCTGCCATCCTTGGTAGGTACTACTTTAATAAAAGCGTCGTTATCGTTCTTCACGATGAGCCGCTTCGATTTCGTTTGCAAACGTGTAATGATTTGCAGTGCTTCCGCACGTGTCACATATTGCCCTACCCCGAAGTAACCGTTCGGATACCCTTCCATGATCCCTTTGGTCATCGACTCGCCGATAAACTTCTGCTGTCTGCTCGTTGCGCTCTGCAGATCGCCGAATTGGGATGCGGCCTGAAGACTGTACGTTTCATCCTCCAGATATTCGGTTTCCTTCAACAAATAGTACAAGATCTCTGCAACATCTTCCCGCTTCAAGGAAGCTTTATAATCAACGAATTGTCCCTTGCTGATAAAATGAAGGTCGCTTGCCAGATCCAAGTAGGGCTTCGCCCAGTAACCGACGGTGTTCGGCTTAAACGTGAAGTCCCGGTAATCCTGCTGCAAAATATTTTGATTACTCGCACTTAACGTTTGCAAAAAGCTTGTTTTCCACTTCCGTTCGCCATTCGGGAACTTATCTGTGAAGGCTAACAGCACAATTTTCACAAATTGGTCTGCGGTGACAGTCTCATCAGGTCGAAAAGTCCCATCTGGAAATCCATCAAGTAAACCCTGCTGTACCATTTGAACGATCGTCTGCTCCGCCCAATGTCCTCCAATATCCTTGAAGCCCGCCGCTTCACTTCTACCTTGCAGGCTACCTATCGTTAATAGGCAACCGATTGTTGCAATCGTCAGCCATTTCGTCCATCGTTTCATCGCATTTTCTCCGCTTCTATGCTAATTTTCGGCACTCACTTCCACCATTCTCTAGGATAAGCCTTCTACTAGTCTTTGAGAACATGCTAAAAAGCCTATTCACCCAGGCCGGATATGCCCACCCTTACTGGGACTATAGCCGTATAAAATGGCAAAAAGACCCTGCCCTCTACTAGGTAGAAAGCAAGATCTGCTATTTCGAACGATGATTAACCTTTTATTTTGGTGCCTGCTACCGCCTTGGCAGAGTTGTAGTAACGCATCCAGTCGACGATGTACATCATTTTAGCTAGGTAATCAGGTGCACTCCCTTGTAAATGGCTGTACTGCTCTTCTTGCAGTAATTGGTGCAGCTCGTACCCCTTCGTAAAAAGGGCCTTGGTGAATGCTTCTTCTGTTTGGGGCTTGTAGAGATCCGTTCCTCGAGAAAGTTCAATTTCCTCAATAATCGTGCCGCGATAGTAGGGGTAAACATTCACCTGCAGGCCCATATCGATGTAAGCTAAACCTGTATATTCAAAAGGAAGCCAAATTAAATTCGTTTTCTTGTCTTCTAGCTTCACGGTGTACACTAAACCTAAGTTCAGGGCAATCGGCTGCGGATAATTACTTATTTGTCCGGATCGCAAATGATCTGCTATATGCTCAACGAAATTCATGCTGCTCTTCCTCTCCAAAGGATCTAGTCCTTCCTTCATATTGCGTGCTATGGCGCTTCGTTGTCAACTCCTACTTCTTCTCTTGTCTAGGTGCTTTTTCCTGCCAATTACGACCTAGCCTATTAGGAATTCCTTCATTCGGATTAAGTCATGAACAGACGGATGAACGAATACGTTCAGATGAGGCGTAAAGGGGCGGCGGCTTACGAATGGTGTGAGTAAAACTGTGGAAAGTGTTTATTTACCAATGAACTTTTCACGACTTCATGCGTCTATATAGGAGAGGTGAGAGAATTGGAAACGACCGGTGTCCATGTATTTGATTATTTGAAGTACATCGCAGAAACAACAGATCAGAAGGTGATCCTTCGCAATTTAATGGAAGCCTACGGAAATGATGTGTGGAATTATGCATTCAGCATTTGTCGCAATAAAGATGCAGCCGACGATATTGCTCAAGATGCTTTCTTAAAAGTATATCGCAATCTGACGACTTTCCGTGGTGAGGCTGCGGTAAAAACTTGGTTGCTTACGATAACCCGCAATACCGCTTATGATTATATGCGCAAAGCTTTTTGGCGCAAGGTGACCCTTGTAGGCTTCGTCCAATCGGGTGGCACCACAAGCTCCGCAGAAACAGAAGCGGTCGAAAATTTATATGCAAGTGAGATTTGGCAAAAGGTTATGTCTTTATCCGCAAAATATAGAGAAATTTTAATTCTTCATGCGCATTATCAGATGACCACCAAGGAAATGGCAGCTATTCTGGCCATCTCGGAAGGAACGGTTAAATCCAGGCTTCACCACGCCAGACTTAAGGTTCTTAGTCTGAAGGAGCGTGAAGCGCTTGAAAACTCCTGATCCGGATGACTTCCAGAAGCAATTGGAAGATGGGCCCCTTCAGCAGAAGGGGTTCACCTCCAAGCTTCAGCGTGACATTGAGGAAACGATTCGACACAAGGAACGAAACAAGTCCAAGGTAAAGCCTCTTCTCTGCGTCGCTGGTTTGGGTACTGTCTTAGCTCTCGTTCTTCTTTTCCCATGGCATACCCTGCATACGCAAAGCGAGGCGGCGGCTCTCGAAGGGAAACTGATGACGGCGGAAGTAACTGTCTCCACTCCCCCTCCTGCTCCCATCAGTACAGCGCTGCTAATTGGACTACGGACGGAGCACGAGCCTTCCACAAGCGATCCAGGAAGCGTTTTGCCACCGCTTCGTTACAGCACCTATCGGACGATGCTCATAGCGCCCGTTCGCGGGCAATTGCAGAAAACCTCTGAAGGAACAGGCATTTTGATGCCGTATAAGCAAAATTTCTGGAAAATTGACTCCGTCACACATACGACGAGCAAGGGTGAGTCTCACTATTTATCTGCTCATTTGGCAGATCAGCCTGCTAAGTCTGAACGCTTCGCGACACCAGTTGATCAGGAGTTCAATCGTGTTGAAACCCTGTTGTTTGCAGGCAACCAATATGTCTCTGTTGCTGAAACTGAGGAAGCTTGGAATGGCAATGCCCCTTACCGAGCGGATCGCATTTGGGTGCGTACACTCCCACAGTTGAAGGAAGCGCGCACCATGCAATTCTACAAAAAGCCAGTGGACAAGAATCATGTGTCTATTATGGATGTCTTTGGCGGCGCAAGTATAAATAGTGAGCTTGCCTCGATGTCGAGCGTCGGAGACAATGCGTCAAGTGAGGTTTCTGGGCAGAGCTGGACGGTGCAGCGTGAGCCAGGCCAGTGGGTTGGCAAAGTTGCTGAAACAACAAAAGTTGGTTTATCAAGACCTGATTCTTACGTGCTTCGGGATTTCCCGCGCGAGCTACCGGATAAAGTCGTCAATCACGACGATATCTGCTGCTCCTGGAGCAATATCAAGGCTTCGTGGCCGCAAGCCACGGATGTGTTAACCTCGCCGATGGACGATATGCTTGTCATTTTCGAGGGAGATAAGCTCAAATTCTACTCCTACGGGCAGGCACCCGGCAGTATGCCTCAGCTTACCTTGGATTTGCAGCCTGGCGAACAGCTTGTCATGGCGCAATGGGCCACCGATCACTATGTCCAGGAATGGATTGAGAAGGTCGGTCGCTATTTGTCGACTGAGACTGGGATCGTGAGCAGGAGCCCATCGACAGCGGCAGCCAAAGAGAGTGCTGCCACTCGCTGAAACATAAATACACAACAGCATGATGCAAAAACCCGCTACGTCTCTCGGACATAGCGGGTTTTATTGCGCTTTCAGCTTCGCTGGTGATTACCAGCCTTTGCGATCACGCAAGCTCGTGATATGAGCAATATGATGATTGCCATGCCATGCGTAGTTGCCAACATTCCAATCCAGTCGAATGGTATTCCCTGACTCTGGATGGACGAACGCACGTGCAAACTGCTCCTGCTGCATATCGCGAAGAAGGATCATCCAGCGGCTGTGCAAGGCGTCTAGCAGCGCAAGCGACAGCTCTACTGGCGCGGACTTCCCGTCGCTAAGCTCAGCCCAGCGATCCTCGTAATACGGCCGAATCGTCGGCTCTTCTTCTGTCAGTGCCAATTTGAACCGTGTGTAGCTGTTCATATGGCTGTCTGCGACGTGATGTACGACCTGACGGAGCGTCCACCCTCCTGGGCGATACGGAGTGTCCAGCTGCTCGTCCGAGAGCCCAGCGACAGCCTCACGCAGTCTGCTTGGCGTCAGCTTAATATCAGTCATCCACTGCAGGAGCTGTGACTCCGAGATTTCACCTTCGTGTTCAAACAATCCGATCGGGAAACGCAAAGTATCCATATGACCAACCTCCTGAATATTGAGTCAATTCAACTTCTACTTCTAACATACTTCAACCATCTTATCTAATCAATTTCTATCCTGCTGCTACCCTATTTCTATCCTATACCTAGCCTTTAGCTCAAACTATGCCTAACCTACCACTCCTACAGCTACGCCTTGTACGCGTCCATAAAGCCCTGAACAAAACGGGGATCCCACTGGGTCCCCTTCCCCTCCGCGAGAATGGCCATTGCCTTCTCGACCGGCATTCCCTTCCGATACGGACGATTGGACGTCATCGCATCGAACGCATCGGCTACCGCAATGATGCGGCCAAACACAGGGATATCCTGGCCCTTCAGGCCATCCGGATAACCGGCACCATCATAGCGCTCATGATGTGAGCGCACGCCTGGGAGCAACGGAGCCATCGCCTCGGCGGGCTCAATCTGCTTTAAGATCGATTCACCCAGATCAGGGTGACGCTTGATTTGCTCGAATTCCTCTTCGGTTAATCGGCCATCCTTCAAGAGAACCGCATCGCGTACACCGATTTTGCCGATATCGTGCAGCAGCGCTGTCTTGTTCAACCAATCTAGCTCCTGCTCGCTCAGGTTCACCGCTCGTCCAATCAGCAAGGAGTACTCGGCAACGCGCGTTGAATGCCCTGCCGTGTACGCATCTCGAGCATCGAGAGCTGCCGCAAGTGTAGCATAATAGCTCTGCAGGAGCTGATTGTTCATTTTTTCACGGGCATCAAGGCCCTTCACCATATGGTTAAAGCCCGCAAACAACCGCGAGAACTCATCCGAATATAAGTCGGAGGCTCTTACTTGGAGATCACCGGACTGAACTTGCTTCATCACTCTATGTAAATCTTCAATCGGCTGTTGAATATCACTGGCCAGCATGCGTGCACCTAAAGAGGAGAAGCCGACGCCCAGCAAAAGAATAATTGCCGCCCACTTCCAATAATCAGCGATCAGCTGGGAGGAATCCACGCTTGTGCTCAACCGAATTTGCGTTGCTAAGCTAAAAAGAAATAGCGGCATCGTGCCGATAAGAAATGCACTCAGCTGAAACTTCCGCCCAATCGATACGATGACGCGTCCATCCAACGAGACGTCTTCGCCATAAATCCGCTGCCCTAACTCGCGTATATGTATCAGCATGGGCCGAATGGCTTGCGCGGTCGTAAAAAACTCAAGCAACGCATGCATACTTGCTATCAATATGGCCCCTATGCCCGCCAGCCCGACATAAAAAGCAGGCAGTGTCAACCAACCCCACGCAATCCCCAAGCTTGCCATGGTCATAGCAGGAATAGATAATCCCAAAAAGTGCGGCCCCATAATCCGCATTACCGACAAGGCAGGGAAGCGATGTGTCTGTAGATATGCCGCTCGAATTGTCGCCAGCGATGGCGTCTCTTGACCCATCATTTCGCGGATAGGCCTCATGTGCCTCCGAAAAACCAGAAACTCGGCAAGCATCATCACGCATAACGAAGAAATCATAATAATAAAAACACGGAATAATTCAACGCCCGAAATCGTGAGCGTCGTCGAAATAATGACCCCGCCTACAACAAGCACAGCAATACCCGAACCCATCATATAATTTCGTAAAAGATCACGTAGAAATTTCCTATATATAAGCATACGACTCCCCGCCTCTATTCAAGCTATCCTCACTGCGAAGTAGACTCGCATCCCCTCCATTGTATCGTAATCTGCTAAATTCCGCTTGCTATCTCTATGATTAGAACAGGCATTCTACCATTCTGATTAAAAGAAATAGGCCATACTCTATAAGTGAGAGTATGACCTTGATTGTTGGGTGCGTGTGCGCCCGGCCCCCATCCTTACCCTTCCCGTTTCAACGTCGGGTCGGCATCCGTCCCCAAGAACGCGCGTGCCAAGTCGGTCACGCTTTTGCCTGTGAGTGTCTGGGTGATTTCCGGCACCTGAGCGATCATTTTGGCAATATCACCAGTGATCCGATTCACGCCAGACGTCGAGCCGTCCTGCGAAATCACGGTGATCTTATCCACGTTGCTCAGCGGAGCCGCAATTTTCTCCGCCAGCTCCGGCAGGATGCGGAGAATTTCAACCGTAACCGCAGCCTGCGTGTACTGTTTGTAGGCTTCCGCCTTCTTCTCCAGCGCTTCCGCTTCCGCAAGCCCCGCTAGGCGTACAACTTCGGCGTTCGCCTTCCCTTTGGCAAGCTCCGCTTCCGCCGTGGCCTCGCCGCGCTTTCTCGTCGACTCCGCATCCGCCTCGGCTTCAAGAATTTGCCGCTGCTTGCTTACCTCAGCGCGCATGATGGCCGCCAGCTTCTCCGCTTCAGCCGGCTTAATAACAGAAGCCTCAAGCTCCTTCTGCTTCAGCTCGACCTCGATCTGGCGAACGGTTTTGTTCGCCTCCGCTTCCATCTGACGGATACGTACCTGCTCCGTCACGAGCAACTGCTGAATTTGCTTTTGCTTCAATTCATATGCCAAATCCGCTTCCGCCTGACGACTCGTCGTCTCCTGCTTGAACTCGGCTTCCTTCATGCTGAGCTCCTTACGGTACTGGGCTTCCTTCGCGGACGCGGCACTCTCCGCTTCAATCGTCAATTGATGCGCTTCCGCCTTACGAATGGCCGATTCCTTTTCCGTATCCGCCTGCCGAATTTGAATATCTCGCTCTACTTCAGCTTTGGCAATGCTCGCGCTTTTGCGAATCCGCTCCACCTCAGGTACACCCAAGTTCTCGATGTAGCCCTGATCGTCAGCCACTCGCTTCAGCACGAAGGAAATGAGATTGAGCCCCATTTTATCCAAATCCTCTGAACACGTTTCCCTCATCTTGCTGTTGAGCTCATCCGGGTTCTTGAGAATGGATTCTACCGTCAATTGCCCAACTAACCCCCGTAAATGCCCTTCTACAGAATGCAAAATCATCGCTTCCCGCTCCGCCATCGTATGATCGAGAAATTGCTCGGAAGCGGTTGCGATCGCGATGGGATCACTTTGGATTTTGATTTGAGCGACAGCTTCGATCTTGAGACGAATACCTTGCAGAGAAAACATCGGCTGATCTGGCTTCACATCAAAGCTCGTGAGCATCATTGAGATGGTTTTGTAGCTCTGAAAGCCGGGGATCACGAACGTCCCGCCGCCTTGCACGACCCTTTTGCCACCTAAACCATACACGATCATCGCCTCATTCGGCGGCACTTTCTTATATGCTTTAACAATTGAAGCCAGTAAGATAAAAACAACAACCACAATAGCAACTACCATAATAAGTACGGAATACATCATATCTGCCCTACCTCCCAATCATTCCTAACTATTGTTTAAAGCAAGAACCTGCTAGTCAAATTCACTAAATTCCGTCACCGTACCAACACCTTTGCTTATGTTCAAAATAACAACCTTCGTCCCTTTCGCTAGGGACTCACCATTCTCCGAACGAACACTAATGGAGCGAGTGGTTCCTTGGAGCACATACACCATTTCACCCATGCCTTTCCCGATAATCGGAACTGTCAGCTTACCTAACTGACCGCTAAGCTCAAAATCGCTCTCCTTCATGCTGTCATCATGCTTATAAATGACCTTGGCGTACAAAAGGAAGAAGAGCCACGCCATCACAAAACCAGCAGCAATGGCAAGGAGTAGAATGAGTACACCACTCGTCATGCCAACCTTGTTAAGGATGTACCCCATGCCGCCGAACACGGTCAAACCCGCGAGCAGCGAAGACATGTTGAACATCGAGGGTCCACCATGCCCCTGTCCATGTCCATGCGCACCACCAGCATCCCCATGCAGCTCGAAACTGTCTACACCGAAGAGTGTGATAAGCAGCGTCAGTACGAGGCCTACAAAAAAACAAACAACAAACAATGTCATCATCGGCTTTTACCTCCCACATAAATATAGACGAAACTGGGAATAAAAGGTTTCGTTTCAAGCTTGTACAAAAAAAATCCCCCCACATAAGTAGGAGGATCTCCGATAGTTTAACTGTCCAAGCAGAACAAACGACTAGTTATACAAGAGCTATTCAACTACTCGAACAAAGTTCGTCTCTAGCTGTCATACCAGCAGATCAGCATAGAAAGCTTGCTTATCTCTCCTTAAAAACTACCTAGAAACACACAATTTAACCAGTCTTAACCGCGCCGCGGCGAAATAAATAAAGCAGTATCTATGAACCCGCAGGATGTACACGTCTTATTCCTTCGATGCCAAATTCAGTACGCACAAGGGGATACCGCACAAGCAAGAATAGAGCTTCAGAAGCTTAAACAGCAGTTTCCATTCCGGACAGACATTCAAACTGAACTTGAGAAATGGAAGGTTTCCCGCTAAGCCAATTAGTCCAATATAGCCGATATAATTTAGTAATTTGTTTCTCACTACCACTAATAGTCCGATTCCGGCGCATTAATCGCCCATTTTCTCGAGCAGTTGGTTGTTTGGGTTAATTTAGGTCCGTTTTTTAGGACTATTCGAGGAATTCTGCGTTGCAAAGTGGAAATAGTTCGTTGTTTTCGGATTAATGGGAGTAGAGAAGGGAAATTCACTTCACAGCGCATCCTTCCGATACTTCTTGCGTATAATCTTTCGATGGCTTATCGTTAAATCTATTAAAACTAAGGAGTAGATTATCTCATGCACACAAAAAAATGGACTTGGTTAATTTCGGCAGCAATGGTAATCATGATGTTGACGCTAACGGGTTGTCAATCAATACAAGGCCTGGAACTGGCGAAAGCCGTCCAAAATGGCGCGTCTGTGAAGTCGTCCGAGTCAAAAGGCACGCTGCAGTTTGATCTCGTTCCTAGCGATACTTCAAAGCTAACAGCAGAAGAAAAAGCAGCGTTTGCTGCCCTGCAAAATGTCAAAGTTGAGCTTGCTATCAAAACACAAGACAACCAACATGCATCTGTAGACGGCACAATTATTTACAGTAAGGGTACGATTCCTTTCAACATTGCCACAGAAGGTACAAAGATAAACCTAAGCATTGAAGGCTCTAAAAAGCCGGTTGTCATTGATCTTCTAGGCGGCGCGAATCTTTCTTTCTTGAAAATATTACCTAAGGCAATTCAAGAACAATTCGGTAACAAACTTCTTGAGATTAAACCTGGTCTTATCGGACTCATTTTAGGAAATACCCCTGATCCAGATTCTATTACCATTTCACCTGTAACGGATAAAGTGAATGGCGAGTCACTTTCCTTACAAAAAGCACATGTTGCGCTTAGCGGCACGGAACTAGCCTCTCTCCTGCAAAAGCTGCTTGCTAATGTCCTTGCAGATGAAAAAGGCTTTAAAGAAGTGCTAAGTCAGTTGTATGATGCAATGGAACCCGTAATCCAAGAACAAATCAAAGCCGGAGATACGAGCCTTACGCTGCAAATTATGACCAACAAAGAACTTGCTCTTAGCGTGGTGTATGACCCTATTCACAATCTTTTAGCGGGATTGGCTGATTCCTTAACCTCAACAACAGGCTTATTCGATCCTAACGCTTCCCTTCAGGCAGATGTCTACATCGATGGAGATAAACAAGTTCGCAAGCAAAACCTAGCATTGAACCTCCCACTTACAGACTCCAAGATTGGTGCTTCAGCGGTTAAGGTTTCCTTTGTAAATGAAACTTGGAATTTAAATAAACCTGTAACGGCTAGCACGATTAATACATCTGGTGCACTTCCACTTAGCCTGGATGCTACAGCGATCTTTAAGCTGCTAGCTAACCAAGAGAAGCAATCCACGTTGTACAAAATGCTGAAAGATGATCTGAAAGTAACGAAAAAAGATGTCAATATGGCTACCGATGGATCTGGAGCTACGGAAGATGCGCTGCAACCATTTATTGATGCGAATGGCAAAACGATGGTGCCTGTACGCTTCGTCTCTGAGCAACTTGGTGCTGAGGTAGGCTGGAACGGTGAGCTTCGTCAAGTTACGATTACAGACTTCATCACGGGTCGGACGATTCTGCTAACGCTGGATAGCAAGCTTGCCACAGTAAACGGCGTTGCTGCTCCTGAGCTAGAAAGTGCAGCGACACTTTCTAACAATTCTACTTTTGTACCTATTCGCTTCATCGCTGAACAGCTTGGCTGTATCGTCTCCTTCAATGACGACACCCGTGTCGTCACCATCCACCGAGACTAAAGCAGAAAAGAAGCGCATGGGCAATCACCCTTTTCGAACGGCTGAATAGTCTAGAAGTGAACCTAGGCAAAAAGCCTGCTGCGGAGGCGCAGTCGTACGCGAAGGAGTGACCGTTTATGTATAGCAACCCTATGCAACCCCATGGGCCGCAAGGTCATCATGGACATCATGTTTTGTACCAAGCAGAACCCAATTGGCAGCACATGATGAAACAAAAAAGAGATGGGATCATGCATGCCATCCATCCGCATTTGGGCCGTAAGGTCCGTATCACCACAATCGATGGGCATACACATGAAGGTGTCCTGATTAATGCAGATGGTCATCACGTGTATCTTCATGTCGACCCTCATCATGGACACCATCATGGTCATAACAGACCGATCTATACACCAGCTCAATATAACCAAATAATAACGCTCGTGCTCTTTGAACTCTTAGTCATTCTTCTACTTGCCTAAAAAACAAAAGCTCGCTCCTCAAGGTCCTCAGGGCCAAGAGTGGCGAGCTTTTGTATCTGGTCAATGCTGCATGGAGCGTTTGAAAATAACTTTGATGTTTTTTCAGAAAAGTGGAATAAGCTTCCCTAATAATGGATATATTATCAAAGCTGCGTTAATGATTTACGAACTCTTCGGAACGAGTTGATTCCGCCGATGAGGAGCGCAGGCACAAATTATTGTTGGAGGTTTATGAACACATGGAAACTGGTACGGTGAAATGGTTTAACGCAGAAAAAGGGTTTGGTTTTATCGAAATGGAAGGCGGTAATGACGTATTCGTTCATTTTAGCGCCATTACAGGGGAAGGTTTCAAAAGCTTGGATGAAGGCCAACGTGTGCAATTTGAAGTTGTTCAAGGTAACCGCGGACCGCAAGCTGAAAATGTAGTCAAGCTGTAGTCCTTCATCACATATTGCTTTAACTGCTTGCGCGTCAGAGTCAATTATGACAAGGAGGAGTTCGATTGTATTTTTCAAAAAAATCATTGGAACCAGTACCGGAAGAACAAACCAGCATCTGGACCTGCAGCACTGATCAGTGCTCTTGCTGGATGAGAGATAACTTTTCTTTCGCCGATAGTCCCGCATGTCCGATTTGCAATTCATCCATGGTCAAGGATTTAAAGATGCTCCCCACCTTATCGAACACAAGCAGCAGGCGATGAATACGTGATCGTTTGTGAGTATCAAGGCTAGAAAAAGCTCTCACCGACTCCGCAAGGAGTTGTTGAGAGCTTTTTTCTTTAATATGCGCTCATTCGCCACAGCTTAATCGGCCTTCGGATGTACCATCTCTTCCGGCCGGACGTAGCTGTCGAATTGCTCAGCTGTTAAGTAGCCGCTGCGCACAGCCGACTCCTTCAGCGTCAGCCCTTCCTTATGGGCTTGCTTCGCAATGCTGGCTGCCTTCTCATACCCAATATGCGGGTTGAGAGCGGTAACCAACATGAGCGACTGCTCCAGATTGCGCTGAATCACCGCGCGATTCGGCTCCATGCCTGCGAGGCAATGGTCATTGAACGAGCGCATGCTATCGGCCAGCAGCCGCACGGACTGCAGGAAGTTGTGGATGATAACGGGCTTGAACACGTTCAGCTCGAAATTGCCTTGGCTGGCGGCGAAGCCGATGGAAGCATCGTTGCCCATTACCTGGCATACGACCATCGTCATCGCTTCGCTCTGCGTGGGGTTGACCTTGCCCGGCATGATCGAGCTGCCGGGCTCGTTCTCCGGAATCGTGATTTCACCGATTCCGCAGCGGGGACCGCTGGATAGCCAGCGAACATCGTTGGCTATCTTCATTAAGTTCGCCGCCAGCGCCTTGAGCGCGCCGTGGGCGTAAACGATCTGATCATGGCTGGTCAGCGCATGATATTTGTTCTCGGCCGAGACGAAGCGCGTGCCCGTCTCGCGAGCCAGTGCTTCGGCGACGCGGGCGCCGAATTCGGGATGCGCGTTCAGCCCCGTACCGACGGCGGTGCCGCCGATCGCGAGCTCGCGCATCGTATCCACGGCGTTGCGCACCATGCGCGCCGTATTGTCCAGCATCGCCCACCACCCGCTGATCTCCTGCCCCAGCGTAAGCGGGGTAGCGTCCTGCAGGTGGGTGCGGCCGATCTTAACGATGTCGGCGAAGGCCGACATCTTGGTGTACAGCGTCGCCTGCAGCAGCTCCAGCGCAGGCAAAAGCTCTTGCTCCACAGCGATGACACCGGCCACGTGCATCGCGGTCGGGAACGTATCGTTCGAGCTTTGCGAACGATTCACATCATCGTTGGGATGGATGCGCTGGGCGCCATCCCCGAGCAGTTCGCTGCCTCGGCGGGCGATCACCTCGTTGACGTTCATGTTCGACTGCGTCCCGCTGCCCGTCTGCCAGACCACGAGCGGGAACTCGTCGTCCCAGCGACCCTGCACGATTTCATCGGCCGCTTGCGAGATCGCCTCCGCCTTCTCCGGCGGCAATCCGCCGAGGTCGCGGTTGACGTGAGCGGCTGCTTTCTTGAGCAGCGCGAAGGCGCTTATTAATCTTATCGGCATCCGTTCGGTGCCGATTTTGAAATTTTCGAAGCTGCGTTGGGTCTGAGCGCCCCACAACTTATCCACAGGCACTCTGATTTCCCCCATGGTATCTCGTTCTATCCGATATTCTTGCGTCATATATGCCCTCCATGGTCAGTCCGAACTACATCATCTTTACTTCATATACCTACGAATACCTACACGTTGGTAAGCATAAACATGCATGGGATAGTTTCCCCCCATTATTGGCGAGTTATGAGCCGCAACTGGTTATCTTGCCGAAGGACGAGCTATAATAATAGAAATTGGAGGAGATTCACTTATGGAAACAAAGCTAGCGATCGTCGTCCGCTCCACGGAGATTGATGTGAATGGGCACGTGAATAATGCGAAATATTTGGAGTACCTCGAATGGGGGCGTGAAGAATGGTATGAGACTTGTGCGCTATCTTACGAGACTTTTGGTGAGCTTGGTATTCAAACCGTGACGGTGAATATCAATATTAATTATCGAAAAGAGTGCAAGCAAGGGGAGCATCTAACCGTCAGCTGCCGACCTGAGCGAATGGGCCGTTCCAGCTATGTTCTGCAACAAGAAATCCGCAACCAGCAGGGTGAGCTGTGTGCGGATGCGCTCGTCACGAGTGTAACGATGGACAGCATAACGCGCACAAGCCGGGAGGCCCCGGCGGAGTTAAGGAAGTATTTTGCCTAATGCCTAATCTTCTCTCAATCTCGCAGGACGTGTTAATGGGCAATCAACAAGAGCCGGTGCACCGGGTATAAATTCGGTCAGCTTCCGCATATACGTTGTGGGAAAAAACGTGTAACTATGAAATATACCTTGTAGACGCTCTTCGCTTCATTGGTTAATTCCATATATTAGACTTCCTTTTTGGTAGTAGTTTCCTCCCACTCGGATGTAATTATGCATCTGTGGATAACTTCTGACCGATTGGCGTCGGGAGTCCATCCATGCTCGTCATATTTTTCGCTTGCCAGTAGTTGAGCAGTCCTTCCTCACCTTGTTTGGTCGCCCAATTCTGCAGCGTATTCCGCTCACCCTCATAGGTGTAAAAAGGAACGCTAAAGCCGCAGGACGACTTCACCTCATGGATATCTACGACTATGATCTGTCGCGCACCTGGCAGCAGCTCGAATTTGGGTGCCAGTCGATCCCATTCAACAGACCCAGGCAGGACAACGCGGCCTTTGCCATACAGCCTTATAATTTGAGGCGGTCCTTCGATGGCCATGAACATGATGGTGATGCGGCCATTTTCCGCTAGATGCGCGCTGGTCTCATTTCCACTCCCGGTCAGATCCAGATAGGCCACTTCACTTGGAGATAAAATTCGCAGTACATCGTGCCCCTTTGGTGAGATATTGACATGTCCTTCTGAAGATAGCGGCGCCGATCCTACGAAAAATATATGTTGCTTGGCGATAAACGCCTCATGCTCCGGTAGCATGGCTTCGAATGATTTCCCCATTCACACTCACTCCATTCTCATTTCCATTTTCTTCTATTATGTTCCCCATCACCCTATTTGTGAAATATATATTCAACGCACTCGTTATAGGAAATTCCTATAGTCAGGTGATGCAATTCGTGCATCCCAGACTACATGAAGAAGAGCTTCCCCCTCGTTTAAACGCGATGAAGGGAGAGCTCTTTTTTTGCACACGATGTTAAATCGTGCTGAATCATTAACCAAACGCCCAGCTTGCGAATATGGTGTAGCAAAAACGTAGGGATGATGACACATGAACGACCTAGATTTGGAACACCAACCGGTTAGTATACAGACCTATCAGGTGCTGCGCGACAAATTGAATTTGTTGTACCCCGCTGTGATCCACCTGAACCCGCCCATGGTGCAGCACACCATCAACACAACGATTGTGGATGCCGTGAATAAGCAGCTGCACGATCAGGGCTACCCGCAAAACCCGACGACGGACGTTACCGCTTATTACGAACTCAAAACGAATGAACGTCGTGTACTTAGTTTGTCTTTGATCAATTATGCCTTCTCGGGCGGAGCTCATGGAAACACGATCCAAAAGTCGCTGACCTTCAGCACGGAAACCGGTAAAAGCTATTCGCTGAGTGAGTTATTTAAGCCTGGCAGCGATTATGTCGCTGTGCTAAGTGCAATGATTGACGCCGAAATAAAGCGGCGCGAGATTCCGTTGTTAGTGGAATTCAAAGGCATTCGGCCTGATCAGGATTTCTATATTGCGGATAAATCGCTCGTTGTCTATTTTCAAGTCTATGAGCTAGCCGCTTATGTGTATGGGTTCCTATACTTCCCGATTTCCGGGTACGCGCTCCAGGACATCATTGCAGAGGACAGCCCGCTTGGGAAAATGATGTATTAGTATTAGACACAGAGAATAATTTGTCGGCTGAAATTACCTTTGTTCACAGTACAGCGTGAATCGATATGAAAGCCCGCTTTGGTCAAAAGCGTGTCGATCTGCTCTGTCGTGACAATAACCGCGCGCCGCGCCAATTGGCGAGCGGTTTGCAGCATTTCCAGCTTCTCTGCTTCCGGCAGCACAGAGCAAAGATTGTACGGCATGTCCAGGATCAGCGCATCGTAGATGGACTGTGGACTGCCTTGCGGGGTTGCAGGATGCGGAACGAGCGTCCGCATGTCGGCTACTTGGACCACATCCGGCATGCCGAAGTGGTCCAGATTCACCCGCGCGCCGCGCACGGCCAGCGGGTTCAGATCATACCCCACAATGTCGATCCCCATCGACATCGCCTCCACCAGCACCGTGCCCATGCCGCAGCACGGGTCAATGACCCGCGTGCCCGTCACCTCGGGCACGGCAATGTTCACCACCGCCCGCGCGAGGCGCGTACCTAGGGCGGTGGAGTAGTTCTGCGGCTTCTGCTGATGCTGAAGCCAAACGGCTTCGCCGTAGCTGCAGTCGCCGAACAACCACCGGCCTCCCAGCTCCGTCACGGCGAACCATTGCTCCGGCCTGCGCATCTCGGCCTTGCCGCGCAACCCCAGACCTAGTTCGCGCTCGACGTTCCGCTGGCGGTCATAGCTGACCGCCGTGTCCGTCTCCGCGAACACGACCTTGAACGTTGCGCCGCGCACGGTCAACGCCTCCAACTGCGAGGCCAGCTCCGGCAGACTGTCGGCCTCAAAGGCAACATCCATCCGCAGCTTCAGAAACGGGCTGCGGCTCGGCTCTACCCTGTGCGCGCTGACGGCGTAGCGCGCACCAATAACGGCGTCTGCGCCCAACAACGTGCGCAGCTCTAACTGACACAAAGCCTGCTCATCCTCATGACAGGCAAATACATAGATATGTTCCACTTGCTATCCCTCACTCTTCCCTTAACACTATGCAAATTCCTGAATAACCTGCTTCACGAACGTATCCATCGTTTTACACAAGAACATATCCTTCCGATACACAATCCCCACTTCCTTCTGTGGAACAGGGTCGATAATCGGGATCGCGCACAGCTTCTGTTCATGCATCTGAACGCCCATACCCTCCACATAGGATTGAGGTACAATGGCCCCGCACACATGATTCTTCGCCATTTGCAGGAGAGACTCCAATGTGGACAGCTCCACAATCGGCTTCCAAGCAAGGCCAATTTGTGCGCAGTAATCATCCATCATTTGGCGAACGTAGAACTTCTGCTGCAGCATCGCAATCGGAATCTCCGTGAGCTCTGCCAGCCGTATTTCCTTCACCTGCTCTTGGGCAAATAGATGCTGAGCCGACACGACGAGCTGAAGCTTCTCTTGGTACAACGGTATACACCGCAGCTGCTCGTCCTCCTCCGGCAAAAATACAACACCGACATCCAACTCATTGCTCAGCAGCTTCTCTTTGGTCTCCTCGGTGGCCAGCTCCATCACGGAAAGCTCGATTTTGGGATACTTTGCATGAAACGTCATGATCGTCGCCGTCAGCAAATGATTCCCGGAACAACCGATCCGCAATCGTCCGCGCTGCATCCCTTGGAGCTCATTCATCGCCATTTGCGCTTGCTCCAGCTCGTGAAAAATGTTGCGACTATGCTTGCGCAGAATCTCGCCCGCTTCGGTCACGTAAACCTTTTTGCCGATACGCTGAAAAAGCGGAGATCCCACCCGATCCTCCAACAATCGGATCTGCTGACTGAGTGTAGGCTGGCTGATGCCCAGCTTCTCAGCTGCTTTGGTGAAGTGCAGCTCCTCACACACCGCCAAAAAATACACTAACAACCGATAATCCACCTGAGATCCTCCGATCATAGCTAATAACTATGATAGTAATTGATAAATCGCAATTGATCAATGATTGCGAATTTACTACAGTTAAGGGTAATAGATTTTTAGGAACTTTTAGGGAACGCTCCATATGAAAGGTGGCCTCTTACATGTACGGAACCATTCGCATTGAAGCTAATCACAGCTTCAAAACCATGCCCAATTTAGACGAGAATCTCGGGTTTGGGAAGCATTTTACAAGTCATATGTTTATGATGGATTACGAAGAAAGTCAGGGCTGGCACGATCCACGCATCGTTCCTTATGGTCCGATCTCACATGATCCCGCTGCAATGGTTTTCCACTATGGGCAAGCGGTTTTCGAGGGTATGAAGGCTTTCCGCACCGAGAGCGATGACATTGTCCTGTTCCGACCTGATCAAAATGCGAAGCGCTTGAACCGCTCCAGTGAGCGACTCAG
Source organism: Paenibacillus sp. P4_A9 (assembly GCF_056402415.1). Taxonomy (NCBI): domain Bacteria; kingdom Bacillati; phylum Bacillota; class Bacilli; order Caryophanales; family Paenibacillaceae; genus Paenibacillus; species Paenibacillus sp. P4_A9. Next base: position 93,778 of record NZ_JBFUHL010000004.1, on the reverse strand, counting down.
CATCCCGCAAATGGATGAGGATTTCGTTGTCAGTGCCATTCAGGCGCTGGTTCGTGTCGATGCCGCTTGGGTGCCGAAGAAGAAAGGTTCATCCTTGTACATCCGCCCTTTCATCATTGCTACGGAAGCTGCATTAGGTGTGCGTCCAGCTACGCAATATTCATTCCTTATCATTATGTCGCCTGTCGATGCTTACTATGAAGAAGGCTTGCAGCCAATTAACATCCTAGTGGAGAGCTATTTTGCCCGATCTGTTCAAGGTGGCACTGGTGTTGCCAAAGCGGCCGGTAATTACGCAGGCAGCCTTAAAGCGCAGACGCTGGCCAAAGAGCATAACTGCGCACAGGTGCTCTGGTTGGATGCCATAGAGAAGAAATATTTAGAAGAAGTCGGCAGTATGAACGTCTTTTTCAAAATCAGCGGAGAAGTTGTCACGCCTAGCCTTAGCGGCAGCATTCTGGAGGGTATCACGCGAGGAAGCATCATCCACCTTTTGAAGGCATGGAATATTCCCGTATCTGAGCGGAAAATTTCAATTGATGACATCGTGCAGGCTCATGCAGATGGGACGCTAGAGGAGGCTTTCGGCACTGGTACCGCTGCGGTTGTCTCGCCAATCGGCAGCCTGTTGTGGAACGGTACACCGATGGTGATTAACCAAGGGAACACAGGTGAGTTGGTGGAACGGCTGTACACGACGATCACGGGTATTCAAAGCGGCAAGCTGCCGGACACATTTGGCTGGATGTTAAAGGTTTAAATCAGACCAACAAACAACTCATCTACCCACCGTTTCCCACAAATAGATGGATTTTCTGACGGATTTACTCCCGCAATAGTCCGATATTGCCGAATTAATTTCATTGTCTTTATCATTGAATCCAAATTAGTCCGAATTAACCAAACTAAATCGACCTAAACAACGCTCACACAGGGAAAACGGGTAAATAGTTTGGCAAAATCGGACTATTGGTCTTTTTTTACAAGTAATACGCGATTTAGTTCGGAGATATCGGACTAATGCAACTTCAAGCGTCGCTGATGTATCCGCGCACGAACATGCGAAAAGACACCCATCGGGGTGTCTTTTTTTGTTTCAGCGGCTTGCGCCCACTGTCATTTTTCCACTTGCCCGTCATCGTCCTTCTCTTTCCCCTGCTCCTCTACTACGTGACCATCAATATCGATAATATCCTTGCTGATCACGACTTCAGCCCCGAGGAAATCTCTCAGCTTACTCTTCGCTTTCTTTCTGACCTCATCATCAATGCTCTTCGACACGGCCGCCAAGGCAAAGCCCAGCGCACTTAGATCATCAACATAACCAACAATCGGCAGTAAATCTGGCATTAGATCTAGCGGCAAGATGAGATACCCCAACGCACCATAGATTTGAACCTTCGCGCGGAGCGGCGTTTTCGGACTTTCCAACGCATAAAAAAGCAGTAACCCACTATAGATCACTTTACTGCCGGCTTTTTTGGCACCTTTTTTGAGCTTGGACCAGAAGCCATCAATAGAGAAATATTTTTCATATTTGGACGCATTCATTTAGCGATCACTCCATTCATCAGCATTTACCATGTATGCCTACTATTTTACACCTATCACATGCATGAAGTCTCGCTTTCCGCATATCTCTTATTGTTATGCTCAAATTGATTATAGTTTATCGCATCGGGAAACAATGGTGAGAAACCTCTTAGAAAGATGATTGCGGGAACCAAAAAACTCATACTTTCTACTATGGTGAAAATGGAGGTGTTGGTTGTGGCAGAAATTAAAATTCTTGATAATGGTCCCCTGCTCGTAAGTGGCGTTACCTTACTGGATGGGGAAGGAAAGCCAATGGAAACGAAGGAACAGATTCACCTGTGTCGTTGCGGACTCTCGTCTAACAAACCCTATTGCAACGGTGCTCATAAAGGCAAATTCGAAAGTCAGGTTCGCGCCTAGTACACACCAGAATACGACAAATAAGCTATTCCACAAAGGGTTGTTCTCAGGTAGATTCATCTACTTGGGTAACAACCCTTTTCCATGTGCAGAGCTCCAACGCAAAATTTACCCAAGTCCATCCAAAGAATGTCCCTATACAAATGGTCGCTCATCCTGTAAGGTTTTGAAATTAACATCTTGCAGCAAGAAACGAGGCCATCTATGCATTCAGTCCTACTTAAACTCACTTCCATCCGGCTGCCCTTCTGGGTCATGTTTATGAATACCTTCAGTATGGCCGTCGGATTTTATATGATGATCCCGCTGCTTGCCTCCTATTTATTGAACGACATCCTCCTGACAGTCAGCATGGTGGGGATCATCTCAGCGATTCGCAGCTTCAGTCAGCAAGGGCTTTCCGTTCTTTGCGGTACGTTGGCTGACAAGCTCGGGTATAAGCGTACGATTCTTATTGGCTTGTTGATCCGTACCTTCGGGTTCGGCATGTTCGGCTTTGTCGACAGCATCCCAGGCTTTATCATAGCTTGCTTCTTCTCTGGCTTGGGCGGATCCCTGTTCAATCCAGCTAGTTATGCGTATTATGCAGCACTGTCTACTTCGAGTAACCGCATTACCATCTATTCGATTCGTGAAATGCTAAGTAATATGGGCTTCGTCGTGGGTCCTGTTTTAGGCGCCTTACTCATGGGTTTCCATTTCAAATACGTCAGCTTGGCTGCTACCCTTATCTTCGCATTTTCCTTTTTCTTCAGTCTCTTCTTCTTACCCGCTATCCAGAGCGAACAATCTCGCAAGGCTTATTCAGGCATCTGGTCACAAATGAAAACTGTGCTGAGCAATCGTCCTTTTCGACGTTTTATGATTTTTACGATGATCTCGTGGTCCCTTGTCACCCAGTTATATATCGCCGTTCCGTTTCGTGTACATCAGCTTGCTTCTGATGCAAATATAGGGCTCATTTACAGCTGTGGCGCCATTGTCATGGTCCTTCTGCAGGTGCCCTTGTCCAAATTAGGCAACAATAAACTGCAGCCTTTTGGCGTGATGTCGCTAGGTACGTTGCTGCTAGCAGGGGGCTTATTCACAATGGGCATGATGGGTTCCATGTGGGGAATCTATGCGGGGGTAATCGCCTTTATGATTGGGCAAGTATTTCTGCAGCCAATGATGAATACCATGGTTTCCGACTATGCCGGGAATGAGCCGATTGCCAGCTATTTTGGTTTTAACAGCTTTGCTCTCTCCATCGGGGCCATTATCGGAAACGTCGGTGGCGGGTATTTGTATGATCTGGGGAATGTGCTGGGGTGGCAGGGTCTTCCGTGGATTTGTTTCTTCGGATTTGGACTTCTGAATATTATGTTTATGCTAAAAGAGCAAAGGATCTCAGGCAGCTTCATTCGGAAAGCCGCCTGAGAACCGTGCGCGATACGTTATCATTCACTTGTTTCTGACAATCTGGTAGCTCATGGCTAAAACGCCGTTACTGTAGCCTTTGGAGTCGATTAACTTGAGGTTCATTGGCTCCTCGATCCCATCGAAAAGACGCGTGCCCGACCCGGCTACCACTGGGCAGATGTTGAGGTTAAGCTCATCCAGCAGTCCTTCTCGCAGCAACGATCGCACGAGTGTTGGGCTGCCCGGGACCTGAATATTCTGTCCTGGTTGCTGTTTGAGCTTCGTAATTTCGTCGACGAAATTGCCTCGTAGCAGTGTCGCTGGCTGCCAATCTAGCGTATCGAGTGATTGCGAAACCACATATTTATGTGAATGGTTCAAAAACTTCGCCATCGGCACATCACTGCTCTGGTGCTGCCAAAATTGCGCCAAAAACTGATACGTTTGCGGCCCCAAAAGTACCGCATCCGCTTTTGCCACGCCTTCTGCGATGCGCTCCATGATTTCTGCGTTGCCCCATTTCTTGGGCGAGTTTTCTGGAGAGTCAATGACGCCATCCAGTGACATGAAAAGTCCTGCAACGATTTTTCTCATCGTTAATTTGCTCCTTCTAGGGCTTCATTTATTGATAATATGCCCAAATTCTAACATAAAAGGACGAGATTGATGAGGTAAAGCCGAAAAGTGCAAATGTGCATCTTTTACTCCCAAAATTTGCTGGAACTCAGTGAATGCGTGCAAAAAGTCTCATACTTGGAGGCCCAAACGGTGACACTAGCGGTAGAGTCAACCGACAACCGACACATATAAGACTCCAAGCCAAAAAGGACATTCTTGGATCCGCTAGCTAACTAGCTGAATGTCCCTTCTTCACCGAGTATACTCGTTAGGCACTCTACTCTACATTACTCAATGGCTCCATGCTCTCTCAACAAGCCAATCACCGCAGAATGACCTTGCTCTTTCGCCAGATCAATCGCATAGACGCCGTCTTCTGACTTCGCATTAACATCCGCACCATGTTCGAGCAATAGCCCAATGATCTGTGTACTATCCTTATGGAAAGCTGCCACATGTAAACTCGTATGCCCATTACTATCCATAATCGTCGGCTTCGCACGGTGAGCGAGCAGCAGTTGTATGACCTCTATGCTTCGCTCGCCAGCAATGGCTGCGTGTAATGCCGTATTAGAAGGAATATAGCTAACTTTAGAGTGCGATAAAGCATTCACATCGGCTCCATTTTCCAAAAGCAGCTTGACCACTTCTCCCTGACCGAAATGTGCCGCAAAGCCCAAAAGGGTAAGCCCATCACTGTTTTCAGCACTCGCAAGCGATAAATTCATATCCAGCAGATCCTTTACTCGATTAGCGTCGCCCGTGCGAGCTGCTGTAAATATGTCGTTGATCATATAAGGATGGCCTCCTCTAACTTGTATATATTTCAATTCGGCAAAAATCTTGGAATTCCCTTTTTTTTCCTAGCAAATAAATCACGCCCAACGGATTCCAAAAAAGACCCACAGCAGCCTAGCTGCAGGCCTTCCAATTTACTCCTTCTTCGGCCGACTTCGCACCTCATGTAGATAGGTCAGAACATGCCGCTCTTCCGAGTAAACGTATTCAAAATTCAGCTGAGAAGCTACTTCATGAGCCGTGTCACGGAACAAGTCACACATCGCAAACAGGGCATTCCAAATGCGATCGTAATCGGCATCCGAATACGTTGCTGTGAAAGCCTGCCATTCCTCAGCCGTTAGGAATTCTTGGATATACTTGCCGCATTTGCCTGCACTCATTGTAAAATCAGAACGCATCCCAATCTTCCACTCGATCATCTGGATCAGGACATTGCGGTTGATTTGCTCGTACATAAACATGACATAGGGCAACTCTTCGCGCCAAAGCCCCTTCGCTATATTTAAGCAAATCCACCAAAACTCATTGCATGCCCCTTGAAATTGTTTCTCCGATGGTCTGCGGATATGGTAATCCGTATCGCTCGCTAAAGGAAGCGGCCCTACGATCCCGTCCTTATTCAAAAGCAGTACGCTTAAACTATCTGGCTTCATCAATTGCCGCCGCTGTGCTAAAGGGATTAATGTGAGATCGATTCGATTCCCATCTTGAAATTGCATGAGATATACAATGCGTTCTGTTCGCTCTGTTGTTGGATATAGTTCATTATCATCCGGCATTTGCATCATAAGCCGCTCTCCAAAACGATCGATCCAATCGGGATCAGACCGGAATGAATCCGTTTCCTGTACGAAATAAACGATATCGTAATCCTGAAAATCGTCCCGCGGCACATTCGGATTTGTCCGTGAGCCGTTCATCATAACCGCGCGGATGCGCTCGTCATCTCGGGCCGTATCTAAAATTAAGGCCATCATTTCTTGTTCGCTTCGCATATTTACCTCCTAGATCACATGAGCACCATACATCGGAAGACTCCTTGTTCAATCCACACAAGATTCTCAGCCGTTAGCTGTTTCGCTCATCTATCATCCTCCTTGATTAACGCAGTATCCGGTCTAAGTTACTTATCACTGACCACAAATTAGGAATAACTGTAAAAAATACAGTTAAATTTGCGGTATCCGACTGCTTTGAGCAAGTAACTGGATTTCCTGTAGTTAATATAGCGTCATTTCCCCAGTTTGCTGATTTGGGGGCAGATTAACTGTATTTTTTCCATCTATTTGGTGATATTAGGCGATTTGAGCTAAAGTAGATGGATATTTTCCAGTTAGTTAGTTGGGTGTGTGACTTAATTAAGATGACAAAAAGCAGATTGATAATTTTACCACATAATCCCAATGTATCATAAAAGTGTAGCTATGGCTCACTCTGTTCGAGTAGTATCCCAGCCATCCCATTCCCATTCAACATTCACTCCCAAACCACACCAAAAAGGCTACTCCCGAAAGAGTAGCCCCATCACTGCAAATAAACCAAACACCGTTAACATCGCACCTGAGATGCGATTGATCCAGAGGAACGCCGTGCCTTTGATCCTATCTCGCAGCAAGCCAACCAGCAAACTCAACAGCATCCACCACAGCGCTGATCCCAAGAACACACCGATTACGAGCGAAATCGCTGGCGTGAAGCCTGCATCCGCGCTATCCCCCAGCCCAAGCCCCGCGAAGGCGCCTACGAACGACATGATGGTCATCGGATTCGTAATGGTGAGCAACAAGGTGGACACATACGATTTGAACAGCGTGTCCCCTGTCGCTTTTGCTGCCTCAACCGCAGGCTTGGAGCGGAAGGTTTGCACGCCCAAATAGATGAGGAACAGACCGCCGACCAGCTGCAGGATCAGCTTTTGATCCAACAGGAAGCTGGTAATCAGCGTCAATCCGAACCCGGCAATAAAGCCGTAGATGGCATCCGCCGTAGCTGCGCCGAGCCCCGACAAAAAGCCATGCAAGCGGCCTAACGTCAGGGTTCTGCGCATACACAAGATCCCGATTGGCCCCACTGGTGCTGCAATTGAAAAGCCAAGCAGTAGTCCTTTTAACAACGGGATCAGCAATTAAAACACCTGCTCACCGTCATAAGTAGCGATTTTCTTATATAGATCCGGACGACGATCGCGGAAAATACCCCATTCGATACGCTGAATTTCCAGCTGATCTAGGTCAAACTCAGCAACGAGAACCGTTTCCTCGTCGCGACCAGCTTCCTGAACTAGATTGCCCTGCGGACCTGCAATGAAGGAAGAACCATAGAAGTTGATGCTGGAATCCTCATCTTCTTCCTTGCCGATCCGATTCGACGCGATAACCGGCATCAAATTACAAGCCGCGTGACCGCGCATGCACATTTGCCAGTGATCCTTGGAATCGATCGAGCCATCCTGCGGCTCCGAGCCGATCGCCGTTGGGTAGAACAACAGCTCCGCCCCCATCAACGCCATTACGCGAGCAGCCTCCGGGTACCATTGATCCCAGCAAACGCCGACACCGATTTTGGCGTAGCGTGTTTTCCAAACCTTAAAGCCCGTATCGCCCGGGTTAAAATAGAACTTCTCCTCGTACCCCGGACCGTCGGGGATGTGGCTTTTGCGGTACGTGCCCATCACAGTACCGTCGGCATCAATCACAGCTAGCGAGTTGTAGCGTGCGTAGTTCTTTTTCTCATAAAAGCTGATCGGAAGTACAACCGCGAGTTCCTTCGCGATTTCACGGAAATGATTGATCGCTTTGTTCGTTTCCAGCTCCGTTGCGAAGTGGTAGTAGTCGGATTTCTCTTTTTGGCAGAAATACGGCGTCTCGAACAGCTCTTGAATCAAAATAATTTGCGCGCCCTTTGCCGCGGCTTCACGAACCAATTTCTCCGCTTTGGCGATGTTTTCTTCTATGTTGTCAGAACAGCTCATTTGCGTGGCTGCCACTGTCACTTTTCTCAATGGAATCACCCTTTCTTACTAGCTGGCATTTGCTGCGTCGTGCAGTGTACATTGCCGCCTTCTTTGATAATGGACATGCCGTTAATCGTGCGGATTTTGCGATCAGGGAACGTCGCTTGCAGGACATCAATCGCCTTGCGATCCGTCTCTTCAGCCGTCCCACCGAACACCGGCAATATAATGCCGCCGTTCACGAAATAGAAGTTCAAATAGCTAAGCGTCAAACGCTGCTCTTCAAAGAACGTAAGCGGCGGTTGTTCAATTTGGATAATCTCAAATGAACGGCCTTTCGCATCTGTCGCACTGCGGAGAATCTCCAAATTCTCCTGCGTAATCGCATAGTTAGCATCCGAAGGATCGTTGCAGACTTGCAGAATGATTTTACCTGGAGCCGCGAAGCATGCAATGTTATCCACGTGACCATCGGTCTCGTCTCCGTCCAGCCCCTTGTTCAGCCAGATAATTTTCTCCACGTTCACGAAATTGCGGACATGCTCCTCAATCTCCTCACGGCTTAGATCCGGGTTACGGTTCGTGTTCAGCAGACATTCTTCGGTAGTCAAAAGGGTGCCCTCTCCATCCACGTGGATGGAACCGCCCTCCATGACCAGCGGAGCGTCAAAACGCTTAATACCATGGTGCTCCGCGATTTGCGGGGCTACATTATCATCTAGATCCCAAGGCGCGTATTTGCCGCCCCAAGCGTTAAATGTCCAATTGACTGCCGCGATTTCTTGCTGAGCGTTCAACACGAATGTCGGACCGTTGTCGCGGAACCATGCGTCATTGTGCGGGATCTCCAGGAAATCCACGTTGGACTCTGTGAACATCGCTTTCACTTGCTCCGCATCGGAAGGGTTAACTATCACGGTAACAGGTTCAAATTCGGCAATCGCCTTCGCCAAATCCGCATAGCCTTGGGATACAACTGCGTGATCCTCAGGGTAAACCATCGACGCTTGCACAGGCCAAGAAATAAAGGTACGCTCGTGCTCTGTCCATTCTGCTGGCATGCTATAGTTTAAATCTTTAGGTTTCGTCATCATCAGTCATCTCACTTTATCTCAAATTGGTAATGAAAAATCCAAAATAAACGGCTACGCTGTCCTCTAAGGACGTATCACAGTGTTTATGGAGAAATATAGCCGACTTATTTACGTGAAACATATAACATCTTATATTTGAATAAAAACATCGTCTTTCATCATAACTCAAATGGAGCCTAGGCTCAATGTAATTAGTATCCTGCTTGCATTTTCCGCACCCTAGGGAAGCAAACCCCAAGTCGAAGTGATTCCTATTGACTTGTATCGTGTCCAAGTGCCGCATATTGATGCGGATGTTAGGTCGGATTACTCCCAGGTAGCTATTAGTCCGAAATTGTCGAATTAATTTCACTGTCCGCATGATTAAATCTTATTTAGTCCTAAAAAGCCTAACTAAATCCACCAAAACAACCCTCACGCAAGGAAAAAGAGCAAATAGTTCGGCAGAATCTGAGTAATGGTCTTTTTTTTAAGTAATTCCTCGTATTAATTCGGAAATATCGGACTAATGCAACTTCCGGTGAAGTTGTTGGAAAATAATAACGAGGCCATCCTTTAAAGGGTGACCTCGCGCCTCGCGCTGACTATCCCAGCCAACGGTTCATTCGAACTGTCAGGTACGGATACGTCAAATATAAGCCAGCTAGATAGAGAAGCACGGCTATGTAAACAGGCAGCAAATGCACAAAATCCGTGTATCCAATATGCGCATGAACGAACAGTCCTGCCACAAAGCCCGGCAGCCCACCCCATAGGAATGTCCACCACAACCAGCCTTCACCTTGATTGATCCCCCAAAGCGCTGAAGCGGTTATCGCCACTGCCAGTGAAAAAAGTGCACCGCCAAAGCCCGCGCGATCATGTGCGATAAGGGGGATGATGGCATCACTCCAAGCAGACAATTGTGAAGTGGTTAGACCCAAATAGGCCAAATCACTCGGGACGAATACGTCCGTAATCCCGACGATCGATATGGTAAGTCCGCCGATCCCTAAACCGAAGCCAAGTACCACGAAGCAGCATTGCCCCCACTGGGCTCTTAACCATACCCGATCATTTCGAAGACCTGGCGGCTTGCGAGACGGATAATCCTTCAAACCACGCAGCGTAAGCAGCAACATAGGCAGCAGAACTACCGCTGCAGCCGCATGAAGCGGATCGAAATATCCGTAACCGAGATAGAGAAAGAAACTGCTAAAGCCGACAACACAGGAAGATAGGACTGCGGTTCGAGCCCAATGCAGCCCGTAGCGTAAGCCGTGATGCGCTAGCTGATAATAGAAAATGCCAATGGAGATCATCGTCCCCGCTAAGGTGATGCGATCATGGGACATGAAATGAAGAAGATGTGTATTGAAACGAATAATTTCACTGCGGGATCTACCCAAAAAGTCTTCATCGTAAGGCAATACTACTGTCGTTGCTGCGATCAACCATGCTAGAACACCGCCAATCATCATGCCTAATCCTAGCAGGCTCATCCACCCCCAATTCGACCAAAAGGATGGGGTGGGTGGAGAGGATGGTGAAGGCGGGACGGATGGGATCTCCCCGTGTGGAGGAGTGATCGAAGGGTCGGAAGGTACTACGACATTGGAGGTCACAGGAGAAGTGATGCGATGATAAAGAATCGCTTCATTGATTCGCTTGGGCAGCCCTGGCCCCGCGTAGACGAGCCCGCTGTGCAGCATGACGCTATTCGCTCCAGCTGCCAGCAACGCGAACGCGTCCTCCGGCTGATGCACGCCGCCAGCCGCCACAATCGCACTTCGCTCGCCCAGCGCCTCGCGCAGCAGCCGGACCTTGCTCAGCTGCGCGCTGAGCAAAGCAGCGCCGCCGCCTACGCGCTCGCGGCGAGTGCCCGGCTCTCGCTGCGCGTCGCCGAGGACGACACCGCTGAAGCTTCGCGCGGTGTCCATCATGTCCCGCAGCTCCCCCTCGGGGATCTGCTGCGGCACATACAGCAGCAACGGCTTGCCCGGGGCAGCCGCTTGTGCCAGCTGGCGTACCTCATCGAGGTACGCCAATGCCTTGTCGGATGGCCAGCCTTCGGCAAGGCCATCTATGGTGAACCCCGCCGCGTACGGCGCCAGCTTGAGAAGCAGCTCCCGCTGCTCCTCAAGCGCTTCGCGCGGCGAGCTCCCCGGCATCGGCCGGAGCCGCACGAAGTGCGGCAGGCGATGCCCCGTGCCCTTGCGCAGGCGCGCAGCGATCGCGTCCGCGCCGTCGTTGACATAGCCATCGGGGTAGACGATGGCTTCCTCATCAGCCATGCGAGTAATCGATACATGGCTACTAACAGCTCGGACCGTCACAGGTCCGAGCTCGATGAAGCCGAGCCCAAACTGGGCGAGGGCCTTGTTTGCCGTGCCTTGTGGGTCAAGCCCGCCGCTGAGGCCAACCGGGCAGGCAATCGGCACGCCTGCAAGCTCGCTCGCAAGTAGAGGCGACATTTCCATGTGGCCCATCGTGCGGATCACGAAGGTCCCTCCAGGAATGCGACTTAGCCCGCCTATCGCATGCAGCGTAAGCTCTCTTGCCGTCCGACCCTTAAGCCGGAAAAGCAATGGTTTAAATAGCGTATGATACGACCAATCGGGCATAGGCCGCCTCCTCTTTTGGATGTTAGTTCCAGTATACAGCGTAACCGTCCACCTGCCCATAGACACACTTTGTTACCAATTCCTGTGATTATAATCACAGAGTTCCCCGCCTTTTGTTCGCTATACTGAGGACATCAAGCCATTCTATTGGAAATGAGATGATCCCACATGTTAAGCGAACAAACCATTCGAGTGATTAAATCCACCGTGCCTGTACTCGAAGTCCATGGTGTAGCCATAACCAAACGCTTCTACGAGAGGCTGTTCACGGCTCACCCAGAGCTGTTAAATCTATTTAATCACGCCAATCAAAAACAAGGCCGTCAACAATCAGCACTTGCCAACGCCGTATACGCAGCAGCTGTAAATATTGATCGATTGGAGGCTATTCTGCCCGCGGTCAAACAAATTGCGCATAAGCATCGCAGTCTAGGCGTCAAACCAGAGCAATATCCCCTCGTAGGCGAAAATTTGCTAGGAGCGATCAAAGATGTGTTAGGTGATGCGGCGACGGACGAGATTCTTGGAGCTTGGGCTGAAGCTTACGGGGTCATTGCGAGTGCTTTCATAGGCGTTGAAGCAGATATGTATACGAATTCGGCTCAGCAGCCTGGGGGGTGGACAGATTTCAGACCGTTCATTATCGCAAGCAAAAAGAGAGAAAGCGACGTCATTACGTCCTTCTACCTGACTCCGCAGGATAAGGGCCCTATAGCTGCATTTGAACCTGGACAATATGTCAGTATTCGCATTCAAATACCTGGAGAAGAGCACACGCATATTCGGCAATATAGCCTCTCACATGCACCTGGAAAGCCGTTCTATCGGATTTCCATCAAACGCGAGGACACCAATCCTGCTGTTCCTACGGGCAAGGTTTCCGTCTATTTGCACAACCAGGTTCAAGAAGGAACTGTCGTGTGGCTTTCCGCACCTGCAGGTGACTTTACATTTGATCCAGCCGATACGCGACCTATTACACTCATCAGCGGCGGGGTTGGGCTCACCCCTATGGTGAGTATGCTCCACGTACTTACAACCACGCAGCCGGATCGTCAAGTTACCTTTATCCATGCCGCTCAGAATGGGGCGCATCATGCACTTCGTCAAGAGATCGAGCAGCTTGCCGAGGAGCATCCTCAACTGACCGTTGCTTGGTGCTATGCGGAGCCGACAGCTGCGGATACCAGCGAGCAGGTTTATCACAAAGAGGGCTATCTCGATCTTCCATGGATTCAAAGCGTGGTGCCAACTGTGGATGGAAGCTTCTACTTCTGTGGACCCGTTCCGTTCATGAAAACAGTGAATCAAGCACTCATCGCATGGGGTGTTCCGGAAGCGGACCGTCATTATGAATTCTTCGGTCCAGCGGGTGCACTTACTTAACAAGTTTTGGGAGAAGAGCCTAGTCGCTCTTTCTCCCTGTTTCCCGTAGCAGCCGATTCACGGTTTCTCGGCGAAGCCCAATGAACTGACCGATTTCCTCTTGGGTTAGCACGTCTGTCAGCTTCAAGGTACCTATATATTGTTGAAACCATGTTTCCATTTTCAGCAATTTAGCCGCTGGCGTCATTTCGGTCAGTTGATCAATACGCTGCTGCATCATGCGCAGCTTTTCTTGTAATTGACGTGCGATCGTGCGAAAATGCTCCGGGCTGCGCTCCAAATCCTCATACCACTGCGCAGCAGGCAGCACTTCGATCTCACTAGTTACCAGCGCAATTGCAGTTGCATAGTAGGCACTTGGACTAATCAGCGAATGATGCGGAATCGTCTCACCGGGCACTATGATATTCACGAGCGTCGAATTACCGTCTTCATGTGATCGGACAATTTTCAACAGACCCGCATGCAGCCTGAATAGCGAGCCCGTCTCTCCTTGGCGGAATAGGATTTCTCCTTTATGCAGCTTCATCTACATGTCTCCTTCTATTTGAAAAAAAAGCGACAGCACCTTAGGCTGATCGCTTTTTCATTTTCACACTGATGACGGCGTGCTATAGTTCTTTCTTCAACGGCTCGAATGGTGTCCGAATCAACAGACGCGCCTGTGTTAATTTACCCGATAAGCTTACATACCAATTCAACTGCTCGACCTTACTAATAAGCCAAATCGAGATCAGCAACCCTGTTAACGACACGAAAACCGCAATCGGCAGAGCCCACATGGAGACTGGATGAGCAAAATAAGGGATGAACGAAACCGCCAAGATTGGCGCGGCATTCCATTTGAAAAATTGGATTAAGGTGATCGTCACGAGAGCTGTCAGGAAGAAGGAAATGGCTCCCGTGCTTATGGTGTAAAATAGACTGCCCATCGTCACCGCGATAATGGCTCCGATAATAATGCGGCGAATTTCCTTGATATTATCTACGCGATGCATGAATAGAAAACTGAATGCCCCCAGCGTTGGGTAAAAAACCATCTTCATCGATGGAAAGTGATAGGAAGCCCAATATGCTCCCATCAAGTAGCAGCAAATAATAAGTGAACGAAGAAACATCGTTGGTTCCCGTCCTTTTCTATAATGGGATACATGAGGCCGTTCAAACTAGACCTATCCCATTTTACAAAATAGACAGAGATTCAGTCAATGACTTTACATATCATGTAAAGTTATTACTGCCTCGTATGTCGCTTAGCTAGCTCCGATCCACGGACACTGTTGTCGAAGCAAAGAACTTCGCCACAGCAAAAGACGCCGCCCCAAGCACAGTAGACCGATCACGAAGCTCCGAAAACTCCACCTTCAACTGCTTGCGCGGATGCGGAAGAGATCGTTTCTCCAGCAGCTCCAGCAATGGCTTCATGAGCCACTTCTCCCCACCGGCAAGTCGCCCACCCAGAATAATAAATTCCGGATTATATCCGTTAATGATGTTCACCACACCGACCCCAAGGTAGTAGCCCAGCCGCTCAAAAAGCTTGATGACCGCTATGTCGCCACTTTCCGCTTTGCTTAATAGAGTCTCTAAATCGACATCGTGCCCGATCTCTTTCTCCGCTTGCTCCAATAACGCATGCTCCGATGCGTAAAGCTCCCAGCAGCCAAAGCTGCCGCAGCGGCATTTGGGACCGTCATGCTGAATTGAGATATGGCCGATCTCGCCGGAGAAACCCGTCGCGCCGCGATACAGTTCGTTTTTAATAATAATTCCTGCACCGATCCCCATTCCGATGGACACATAAATGAGGTTCGCGGTGTCTTTGCCTGCGCCAAACTGCTTCTCGCCCACGGCCCCAGCATTCGCTTCATTATCAATCACAACAGGCAGCCCGAACTCAGCTTCAAGCTGGCTCTGCAGCGGTACATTTTCCCAGCCCAGATTGGGGGCAAACAATAAATTCCCCTCCTCATCACAGATGCCTGGCACGCCAAGGCCAATACCAATAACGCCATACACGCTCTCAGGCGCCGTTTCAATTAGTTCACGAATCGTTGTTTTCAGCAGGCCGGTAACCTGCTCCACGGATTCATTGTGATGCTGGATGCGATTCTCGCGAATCACTTTCCCCGTCAGATCCGTAAGCACAGCCAAAATGTCATGCACGCCAAGATCAACGCCAATCGCATATCCTGCCATGCCATTAAAAAGCAGCATCATCGGCTTACGCCCGCCGCTCGATTCCCCGACACCGATCTCTTCCACGAGGGAACTCTCGATGAGTTCATTCACTAGACTAGAGACCGTCGCCTTCGTCAGCCCCGTTATCTCAGCAATTCTAGCGCGTGAAATCGGTGAATCTGTACGAATGTGGTGCAGCACGATCGTTTTATTTATTTTTT
The DNA here is from genome assembly GCF_056402415.1 of Paenibacillus sp. P4_A9. NCBI lineage: Bacteria > Bacillati > Bacillota > Bacilli > Caryophanales > Paenibacillaceae > Paenibacillus > Paenibacillus sp. P4_A9. The sequence goes on along the minus strand of NZ_JBFUHL010000004.1, from coordinate 78,564 downwards.
TCACGAGGTTTAAGTCGCCTGTTTGTTTCATTGGTTATCCTCCATACCGTTCCAAATGCTGTGAAATAAACGGCTACGCCGTCCTCCTGGGACGTATCACAGTGTTTATCAAAAAATATAAGCATTGTATTGTGTGAAACCTATACGCTTATATTTCGAGTCATCGCTATGAGAATGATTCTAACATAGAAGACTTTTTCACGCACCAACTAAGTTTGTTTAATGAATTTACAAACTATTCGAATGATGCTATGATGACTTCATAAGCATTTATCATTCATTTATACGGAGGCTGAATTCATGAGCTACTTTGACAACATTCAAGCAGTTAATTACGAGGGCCCGACATCCACGAACCCACTTTCCTTTAAATTTTATAACCCAGATCAAGTGATTCTAGGCAAAACAATGCGTGACCATATGCGTTTCGCAGTTGCTTACTGGCACTCCTTCTCTGCTAATGGTTCGGACCCATTCGGCGCTGGCACTAACATCCGTGCTTGGGACAAATACGACGGACTAGAGCTTGCCAAAGCTCGCGTTGATGCTTGCTTCGAGCTTCTAAACATTCTAGGTGTGGACTACTTCGCATTCCACGATCGCGATATCGCGCCTGAAGGCAGCACCCTGCAAGAAACGAATGCAAACCTCGACGAAATCGTTGGTTTGATCAAAGATAAAATGGCTTCCACAGGCAAAAAGCTGCTTTGGAATACAGCAAACATGTTCACGAACCCGCGCTTCGTTCACGGGGCTGCTACTTCCAACAATGCTGAAGTTTTTGCTTATGCAGCAGCACAAGTGAAGAAAGCTTTGGATCACGCGAAAGAGCTTGGCTCTGAAAACTACGTATTCTGGGGCGGCCGTGAAGGTTACGAAACGCTTTTGAACACGGATCTTGGTCTTGAACTCGACAACCTAGCGCGCTTCCTGCACATGGCTGTAGATTATGCCAAAGAAATCGGCTACACAGGTCAATTCCTGATCGAGCCTAAACCGAAAGAGCCTTCCAAGCACCAATACGATTTCGATGCAGCTACAACACTTTCATTCTTGCAAAAATACGACTTGCTTCCTTACTTCAAGTTAAACCTTGAAGCTAACCATGCAACGCTTGCTGGTCACACGTTTGAGCACGAGCTTCGTGTAGCTCGCGTTAACGGCATTCTTGGTTCCATCGATGCGAACCAAGGCGACTTGTTGCTAGGTTGGGATACAGATGAGTTCCCGACTGACTTGTACTCGACTACAATGGCGATGTACGAAATCCTCTTGAACGAAGGCGGCATCGGCCGTGGCGGCGTGAACTTTGACGCCAAAGTTCGTCGTACTTCCTTCGAGCCAATCGATGTTGTGTATGCACACATTGCTGGTATGGACGCATTCGCACGCGGCTTGCAAGTTGCAGCGAAATTGATCGAAGACAAAGTATTCGACAACATCCTTGATACTCGCTACGGTTCCTTCAAGTCCGGTATCGGCGCAGACATCGTGTCTGGCAAAGCGGACTTCAAGTCACTAGAAGCTTATGCACTTGCCAATAACGGACCAATCGTGAACCAATCCGGCCGTTTGGAATTGATCAAAGCGACTGTGAATCAATATTTGCTTAACGCTTAATCTATGTAAAAATGTGAAAATCCCGCTTCAGCCGTTGGCTGGGGCGGGATTTTTTTCGATTGAAGCCCTAGTAGGAGCGGCTCCAGCCGCGGTGATAGCAATCTTTGTGACGATAGATAAGTTAGCGTTCTACCGACATGTTACTACTCTTCCATTTTGATTTCATTTGAATGGGATCCAACATGTACGTGCTGAACAGGGTTCAATGCATCGTCATCGTTGTTATCACGAACTGTTTTTTGCAGAACAAAAGAGGACATTGTCAGGAACAAAGCCGTTACGGCGTAGTAACCTTTGACGGAAAGAATCTGCTCCAAATTAATAATCCCGATGAACATGCCCAGTAAGGCTAAAGCGAACGAGCTCCACGCCAGGAATGTGAAAGCCGATGTATTCCTTTTACGGGATTCGTACCCATCTTCCAAATTGTCTCGAATGACCTTCTGGAGTACGAACGCCGACATGGTAAGGAACAGCGCACATACCGCAAAATACCCCTTCACGCTAAGCGATTCCTCGAGTGTATATATCCCAATAAACATTGCCACGAAAGCCCCAATAAAAGACGCCCACGCCATAAAGGTAAATGCCGTTGTATTCCGTTTCCGCTGATTCATCATATTAAAATCCCCCTATCGTTGCCCTGCAACGAGTTATGAATGACTTGCTCTTGTTACTTAGTATATGGCGCTTTGTCTGGTCTAACTAGTACTATCTTCCAATAGTACCTACTCCTAAGACTTCCTAACATGAATTGCGCCTAAATGACGCGAAAGGAGTTGACACCCACATTTTAGTACTGTATAGTACTATTCATGACAAAGACAAAAAAGATTACCAATCGTGATGTTGTGCTCCAGACTGCTATGAACCTCTTTCTGACCAAAGGCTATTTGGCCACGAGTATGGACGAAATCGTGCTCGCTAGTTCGGTATCGAAAACGAATATTTACTATTATTTTAAAAGCAAGGAAGAACTCTTGGCCGCGATTCTCGATCAGCTTATCCAGACCTATTCGCAGCAGATGCAGGACATCGCAGCTCGTTCAGACTTACGTGTGCAGGAGCGGTTTGATCTGTTCCTTCAAAGCATGACAGGCACCGAAACTAGTTTCTTAGCCGGCTGCCCCTTCCTCACCCTGTATACGCAAATGCCGCAGGAGGCGGACGAACTCAAACGGAAAGTAGGCTTATTTTTTCAGGATCAAATGCACCTGGTCGAAGGCCTGCTCGTCGAAGGTGTGCGCAAAGGAGAATTCTCTCCTACACTTCCTACAAAAGCTGTCGCTGGGCTCATCGTCTCAACGCTCGAAGGCGCTCTTTTTCTACAGCATGCGAATCGAGATCCGGCTTTGCTAGGTCAGACGCTTACTACTTTAGCTCATTTGCTAAAGTAATTTTTTTGACCACGACTAGTACTGAATAGTACTATTGATTAATTGGAGACGAAACGGAGGCTATTCCATTGGCACATATTTTTATAACTGGCGGTACTGGATTTATCGGAACCCACACGTTAGACCAGCTTTCCCATGAGAATCACACGGTGTCCGTGCTCGTTCGGTCAAGATCGCGTTGGGAGCAAATTTGTAAGGGGCTTGGATGGACTGCTGTGGTGGGAACCTCTGCGGAATCCACGCGTATGCGCGAAGCTGACACTTTCTCCAACAGGATCCGCCCTGTAATCGGCGATTTGAGCATGCCTTGTCTTGGTTTGAGCCCTTCTGACAGGGATATGGTCCTGACTGCAGATGTTATCATCCATTCGGGCGGACCGATGAATATCCTGATCAGTGAGAACGAGGCACGCAAGGTTTTCTTGCAAGCTGCGGAAGAAATGCTTCGATTGGCTGCGGACATTCAGCAGCGCGCGGGATTAAAGCATTTTATCCATGTGGTTGGCTTCAAAAGCCCTTGGACAGATGAGAATATGCACAATCCCGCTCCCCTGATCGCGCATTTGGAACAAGGGCCGCCTTATGAGCTTATGAAATGCCTCGCAGATTTACGCATTCGGGAAGGTGCTAAGGCGTTGGGATTTCCTCTATCCATCGTGCATCCTAGTGTTGTCATCGGCAGCTCGCTGCATGGAGAAACGCCTCAAACTGGCGGTCTCGGCATTCTCGTCCGTGCTACCGCGCGCGGCTTGATGTCTATCGTACCCGGCGGCTCTACACATTGGTTGCCGCTTGTCCATGTCGATCATGTCGCCTCCTTTATCCATTTATTAACGAAAGAGGCGACACCGTCTTCGCAAACCTACTATTTATTGGATGATCCCAAGGTGAGCCCCTCCATGCAGGGTCTAGTTTCACTGATCGCCAAAGAATTGCGTGTCGGTAAGCCTCACGGATCGATCTCGCCAAGATGGCTGATTAAGCTTTTAGGCACACCATTAGGACAAAAGCTTGGTATTCCGAAGGAATCCCTAGAATTTATCGTGAAAACGAACACACCTTTCCCGATTGCACCGAAAGAAAGCTTGCTGCACAAACACGGGCTCCCGAACACAGTACGCAGTGAGATGCTGCCTTTTACGATTGCAGATCTTGATTTTCAGCTGGTGCATGGTCCCATGACTAATGAGGGGTTTGTGCGAGGGAAGCGAGGGCCTTTGGCTAGTCTGGAACGGAGTGGGATGCTAGATCGACGTGTAACGGAGCAGAGACAGGAACGGAGTGAACTAGGGCGAGTAACATGGAGTGACTCCAAACAGAGCGTAGAACGCATACCTTTCGTGCGGCCAACGTCCACCCTCCTTTTCGTGCACGGCACGTTGAGCGGAGCGGATTGTTTGCTCCCTCTGGCGTCGCAATTCCCAGAGCACGACGTCTGCCTGGTCGATCTGCCAGGCTTCGGACGTTCGCCCTACCATCACGCTGCCGACGTGATGGAGGGCCACATCGCAGCGCTCGTCGAGGCGATCCGCGCTTTCGACACCCCGGTTACGCTCGTGGGCCACTCGCTGGGCGGCCTCCTAGCCGCCCACGCCTACGCTCGCGTACCGGAGCGGATCCACAGGCTGCATCTGCTGCAGCCTGCCCTGCACCCCGCCGCGCGCAAGTACCGCAGCGCGCGTCTCAACCTTCTCGCGCTGCGCTGGCTGCGCGAGAAAGACCTGCGGAAGCAGCTGCTGACGCAGGGCTGCTTCACGGACATAAGTGACATACCGACTTCGTATGTCACTTATGTCCTGCAAGAGCTGCAGTCGCCGCGTGTGCGGAAGACGACTGCAGAGACTCTCTCTGCGCTGGCCTGCGCAGAGGCGGTTCCCCCGCAGCAGCTGGCGGAGCTGCTGCAAGAGGCCTCGATCCTGTGGGGCACACAGGATCGCGTATTCGCTTTGGCGGAGGAGCTTCGCTCCGCCCGCGTGCTCGAGATCGGGGCGGCGCACCATTTCCCGATCTCGCACCCCGAACTGACAGCCCAGCTGCTGCGGCAGCAAGGTCTATAGCCCTTTATCCATAAGCTCGCCTGTCTGCCCATGCGCTGGGTCCGGATAGGCGAGCTCTTTATCTTTTTCACCCAAGACATTCACCTATCGCCCACCAGCCGAATAACATAAGAGAAAACCTTCATCAAGGCCATTCCAGGGATGAAAGTTGAAGCAAACAGGCTCGGATACAGTCATTTCCGACTTCCTATCTCCTGAGCCTCCCACTTTGGGCGTCTCAGTTGAGCTTTAGCGAGTTTCACCTACTGAGACTGCCTTACGGGGAGGCTCGGTCATCTTTTTCAAGGAGGAAAACCCTATGCAAATTCACGTTGTCCAAAAGGGACAAACGTTGTATCGCATTTCACAAACCTATGGCGTGTCGGTCGAAGAAGTGGCAGCGGCGAATGAGTTGACCCCCAGTCAATCGTTAGTCATCGGACAGGCATTAGTTATTCCAATTGTCGGCTCCTACTACTGGGTGCAGCCTGGCGAGGGCTTGTACCGAATCGCACAAAAGCTCGGCATAGATCTAGACACACTCGCTTCCGTCAATGGACTTACGTTATATCAACCATTGCCGGTCGGTTTCCGATTATATATCCCCCCAACCACTCGTACACAAGCCGAGGTAAATGCTTATATTGAACCTAGAGGCGCGGATGTGTCGCCCGTTCTCGTTCAAGCTGCGCGAGAAGCGGCACCTCATTTGACCTATTTAGCTCCTTTCAGCTTCCGTATTAACCGAGACGGCACCTTGGTCAATCCGCCGCTTAACAATATGCGAGAAATCGCCCAGCAGCATGGCGTCACCCTGATGATGGTGCTCACTAACCTTGAGAATGATCAATTCAGCGCAGAGCTTGGGCACGTTATCCTAACTGACGAAGCTGTTCAAAATCGCCTGCTTCAGAACATCGAAACAACAGCGGAGAAGCTCGGGTTTAAAGATATCCATTTTGACATTGAACATCTGTTACCCGCGGATCGTGAGGCTTACAACAGCTTCCTGCGCAAATCGGTGGATCGCTTTCATCGTAAGGGGTGGCTGGTCTCCACGGCACTCGCACCAAAAACAAGTGCCACACAAGCTGGAGCTTGGTACGAAGCTCATGATTATAAAGCGCATGGCCAAATTGTCGATTTCGTCATTATCATGACCTATGAATGGGGCTACAGCGGCGGACCTGCTATGGCCGTTTCCCCGATCGGACCTGTTCGCAAGGTGTTAGAGTACGCTCGCAGTGAAATGCCCTCTTCTAAAATAATGATGGGGCAAAATTTGTACGGCTACGACTGGACGTTACCCTTTGTCAAAGGAGGCGCCTATGCCAAAGCTATTTCACCTCAGGCTGCGATCGATCTGGCCCGCAAATATAATGCGCAAATTCTGTACGATTACACCGCGCAAGCGCCGCATTTTAACTATTGGGATGACGCTGGCAAGGAGCATACGGTCTGGTTTGAGGATGCTCGTTCGATTCAAGCCAAGTTCCGTTTGATTAAAGAGCTTAGTCTTCGTGGTATTAGCTATTGGAAGCTGGGACTTAAATTCCCGCAGAACTGGCTGCTGCTTGAAGAAAATTTTAAAATCGTAAAACGCAGTTAACTCATAGAAGCCCCCTTCCCTTAATCACGGGAAAGCTGGGGCTTTTTTCGATATCCAAGCCTTCTCTCCATGCATAACTTCTCGTTCCCGGGGGAATATATGCTTACCTACACTGAATGACCCCTATCTACTAAATCCTTGGAGGCATGGAATAATGGTTCGTTCTATCAAATTAGCGTCTATTTCCTTCCTTACTTTTTCTCTACTGCTCGTGGCACATCAATATCGGCTGCATGCGCATGATCACGATCAGCACCTGTCGCAGACCGAAAATCTGCAAAGCTTGAAGACAGGCCCTGCCACCATGTATCAGACTAACCCCTTTGGCATGCCAGGGGCAGACACGCGATTACTCCCTGCTGCTAACTTGAATGGCCATGCAGCTGCTTATGGAATTACACCGCCAACGGCATTACGTGTTTCAACACTGCAAGCTCAGTCCGTTGTCGCTGCGCCCAAAGATAAAACCAGACACTGGTACACCTACCTAGGTTTATTGGGCTTACTCGGCATACTTGGACTGGGATCCCGCTCCAATTCTTCTTATTCGGAATAGCTTCAGGGCCAAATAAAAGCCTAGTTCCTGATCTTGGAACGGGCTTTTTCGCATGTTTTCAAGACAAATGTTTATTTTATAGACTTTTGTTTTAGACTGCGATAAGATAAGGAGAGAACGACGAAAGAGGGGAGCTTCCCATGGATCGTGAACAGCAAATCCTAGCGCTTATCCGTCAAAACCCTTTCATCTCCCAGCATGAAATGGCCGGTATCATCGGTATCTCCCGATCCGCCGTGGCTGGTTATATTGCTTCGCTGACCAAAAAGGGAACGATTCGCGGCAGAGCCTATGTCACCTCGGATGAACAAATGGTTGTCTGCATTGGCGGAGCAAATCTCGACAGTAAAGCCATTAGCAAGCAATCGATCCGCTTAGCTTCCTCCAATCCCGTGACGGTTTCTGAATCCTGCGGCGGCGTTGCTCGTAATATCGCTGAAGCACTAGCCGGATTAGCTTGTCAAACGGCACTTATAACGGTGGTTGGTGATGATAAAGCAGGCCAGTGGGTGCTAGAAGAAACGCGACGTCGAGGCGTCGACGTTAGCCAAGCCATCGTGCTTAAGGGAGCGAACACGGGGTCATACACCGCCCTTCTCGACACTTCAGGCGAGATGTTTCTCGCTTTTGCCAATATGGATATTTATGATACATTCACGACTGCGATGCTCAGGGACAAATGGTCCCATATTGCCGCCGCCAAGCTTGTGATCGCGGATACGAATCTACCGAGTGACACCTTAGAGGAGTTAATCCGTCGATGTCAGGCGGAGGATATACCGCTCTTCATCGATCCCGTTTCCTCGGAGAAGGCGAAAAAGCTTCCGTTCGATCTTTCCGGTGTGACGGCAATTTTCCCGAATTTAGAGGAAGCCGTTCAACTAGCTCATACGCCTTTAACCAAAGGCCAGGATGTCATTGATATGTTCTATTTAGAGCCTGACCGCACGAAAGTTGCTGGGGGCATTCGAGAACGCGGCGTGAAGCATGTTTTCATTACGCTAGGCAGCCAAGGTGTCCTCTATGTTGGTGAAGAAGGTGAACAATTGTTCCCTCCGATTCCAACCAATGTGGTTGAGGTCACGGGCGCTGGCGATGCTTTCTTGGCTGGTATTGTCTATGGCGTCACCCGTCAACAATCGTATTTAAAATCTTGTGAATACGGCCTTGCGGCTGCGCACATTACTCTTCAAACCAGTCAAACCACGTCCAGCGAGCTGAACGAGGAACGCTTACAACTTACGATAAACACGATGGCTAAAGGAGATTAAACCCATGTTACCTACCTCATATTTAACATTTACCGATGAAGTGAAGGAAGCTCTTGCGAACAATAAACCGATCGTAGCGTTGGAAACGACGATTATTTCTCATGGGATGCCTTACCCTCAAAATATCGAAATGGCGAAAAAGGTGGAACAAATCATCCGCGATAACGGCGCTGTTCCGGCAACGATCGGCATTATGGATGGCAAAATCAAGATCGGCTTAAACGAGCAGGAGCTCGAAGCTTTCGCGACGAACGGTCATGTTGAAAAAGTGAGCCGCCGCGACTTCCCGTATATCCTCTCTTCGGGCAAAATCGGCGCAACCACGGTATCTGCGACGATGATCGGCGCTGCTTTAGCGGGCATCGAAGTGTTCGCTACCGGCGGTATCGGCGGTGTTCACCGCGAGGGTGAAACCTCGATGGACATCTCCGCTGACTTGACGGAGTTAGCTCAAACAAACGTCGCCGTCGTCTGCGCCGGCGTGAAATCGATCCTCGATATTGGACGTACGCTCGAGTACTTGGAAACCCACGGCGTGCCCGTGGTTGGCTACCAAACGAGCGAGTTCCCGTCCTTCTACGCCCGCGAGAGCGGCTACGGCGTTGACTTCCGCCTCGATGAGGCGGCTGACGTGGCTGCCATGCTCCGCACGAAGTGGGAGCTGGGCCTCAGCGGCGGCGCCGTCATCGCCAACCCGGTCCCAGCGGAATCCGCTATGGACCATATTGAAATCGAAGCCGTCATCCAGCAAGCGCTGAATGAGGCCAAAGAGCAGAATGTGACCGGCAAGAAGGTCACGCCATTCTTGTTAGCGCGGATTAAACAGCTGACCGAAGGGCGCAGCCTGGATACGAACATCGCGCTCGTTTATCACAATGCGCAGACCGCCGCAAGGATTGCGGTTGCGTTGAAGAACTAGGTTTTAACATCAAATAGGGACATCACTACTCTAAGATGCAATGGACACGTAACGTGCCATACATCGTCAGAGAGTGATGTCCCTTTTTACTTTAACTTGATCGCTTCTTCGGAAGTAGCGCGGTGATTACTCTGTTACCCATATCGTTTTTTGTGCAAAAGGTAACCGCGCTGCCTTTGTTGGCATGGCGCCCTCTGGGTAACCGATATAGATGAAGCCGACCATATCTTCTTTACCGACAAGACCGAAGTTCTCTTTCATTTTCGGATGGTACGTGGGATCACCGGTACGCCAGATGGCGCCCAAGCCCAGCGCATGGGCAGTCAGCATCATGTTCTGCACAGCGCAGTGCACAGCAGCATACTCCTCGACCACAGGTACAACTGGCTTCTCAGCTGGAGAGACCGCCACCGCGATCACGAGTGGAGCTCGGAGCGCTTTCTTCTCATTGCTGCTGCGCAGCTTCTCTTCTTCCTCTTCAGACAGTACCGCATTTGCACCTGCCTTCGCTTCCGCAATGGCGACCTCGGCATAGCCACGTCCTAGTAGTTTTCTGCCTTCGCCTGACATCACCCAGAACCGCCAAGGCTCCGTATTCGCATGATTAGGCGCCCAGACGCCGGCTTCCAATATCTCCTCGATTAGCGCGTGCGGAACCGGATCCTGCTTAACCTTCCCAATACTTCGTCGCTGACGAATCGCTTCTTTCACATCCATGCTTCTCACTCCCACTTCGGTTCATATCTAAACTTAAATGTACATGTTCCCACTCTTATTTTCAATTTATATCACTATACGCACCTCGCTCCCGCACAAACACAAAAAAGGACCCCAACGAGCCTAACCTCGCGGAGTCCTTTCCCAAAACGTCTATGTGCCAAACCTTATTTGTCTTTTTTAGCGTGTGAACCGTCGCAGTTGCCCTCCGTGTTTTGCGTGTTGCCGCATGCACATTTACCCATGATCTCTACCTCCTCCAAATGCGATGTTGTTGGGTTTATTATATCTAACTCACTTACATTTGTAAAGCAGTTAATTAAAAGTTAGTTAATGAGGATAATTATCATTCTCATTTGACCCACCCATGCACACTCGCCTACAACTTACATATATTGCTAGTGCTCATCATTTTACAGAAAGGGGTCGGTCTCGATGTACAACGACCCAACTTTGTACCCCTATCCCCCAGTTCAGTATCATCAATATCCTGCTCATCCGTACCACTATGCACCTTACTGGGCGTGGGACCGCAACTATCCGCCTGTTAATACCAAAATGCTTTCTAGCTCAGTCGTTACTTCTGAACATCTATTGAAGGATGCCAATCTTCTCGTCAAAAAGCTCACAGACCCCGCGATCGCCCAGCAATTAATGACGAATGCTCAAAGAGGCAATCAAAAAGAAGTGGATCGCATCGTTCAGACCTTCGGCAGTGAGTCCGACATCAAAACCAGCTACTCCCCTAGTGCTATACAGTTCATGGTTGGTCCTCGCATTACCGGAAATCCATGCTGTCTAGTCACGATCATGCTCAAATGGGGCGAATGACAAAAAGAGCAATCTCGGCTCCTTAAGGAGTTGGGTTGCTCTTTTGTTTTGTAGAATAACGCTACATACGCCTCATATTTAGCTTTTACTTTAATGCTCAACGAACATCTACACTGCTCAGAAGCGGCCACGTAACCGCTAGCCAATGGGCTGCTGCAATGAGCACTAGCCAGTATACACTGTAATAAACATCCAACTTGGAGTAGGAGGATACATAATAATACGTGCGTTTACGACTCATCGAAAAACGCTTCGCTTCCATTGCAACTGCCGTCCTATGGGCACGGCGAATGCTTTGAGCCAGCAGCGGGATAGCGATCATTCGCATCGTGGTATACCACGATGTGAGTGGATTCCGCTGCTTGCGCTTGCCCCTAACCTTGAGCGCGCAGCGAAGCGTCTGGAACTCCTCTAAGATGACGGGCAGCATACGCAGTGCTGCTAGAAAGCTGTACGCGTACTTCGGCGCTACCTTCCACTGCTGCATCATCGCGTAAAACAGCGCGACAGGCCGCGTGGTCAAGCTGAACAGTAAGCCAACCGAGGCTACTTGCATACCGCGCAAACCAAGATGGATACCGCGGTAAAAGCTTTCCTCTGTGATTCGAATAATCCCGAAGTGAAACCATAGGGTCTCTCCGGTCCCGAACATCATCATCCCCGCAGAGGATGACACAAAGATGAGCAGAAATGGCGACGCATATAGCAATAATCTTTTGGCAGGATGACCCGACAGCAACGCCAGCGGAAGCAGCGCGCCGATCGTCAGGAACAGCATCAAGTTAATGTTATGTGTGAAAACGACCACGATGAATAGCAGAATCGACAAGACGAGCTTCACACCTGGATTCACCCGATGCAGCCACGTTTCGCGAAAGCTGAAGGTTATTTGCATATCAGCGGCTCACCTCCGGTGACGGCATGCGTTAGGGGTGCGGGCGCGCTTTCTGTAACGCGCCCCGCTTCGACCTGCCAGACGCGCGTAGCCCAGCGCCGGACGATCTCGTGATCGTGGGTTACCATCACGATCACAGTCCCGCTGGCGCGCAGCAGCTCCAGCTGCTCGAGCATGCGCAGCGTGCCGCGCGCATCGAGCCCGAAGGTGGGCTCATCCAGCAGCAGGATGCGCGGCCCGCGAACCATCGCGGACGCCACGCTCAACCTGCGCTTCTGGCCCATCGAGAGCTGGAACGGGTGCCGCTCGCGCAGCGCGAGCAGGTCGTACTCCTGGAGCAGCAGCTCAGCCGCTGCCCACTGCCCGTTCCTCGGCTGACCCTCTGGCATGCCATAGGTCAGCTCTTCCTCCACGGAGTTCGTAACGAACTGGAACTCCGGGTTCTGGAACACAAAGCCGACTTGCTCTGCAAGCTGCTCGACTTTGTTGCCCTTTGCGCCCGCGATCACACAGCTTCCGCGGGTCGGAATGAGCCGCATGATTGCGAGGAGGAGCGAGCTTTTGCCTGCGCCGTTGGCACCGACAACGGTGATCCAATCGCCAGGATATACATGAAAGTTATCCACAGAGGTCCTGATTTGTCCGCTGCGAAGTCCGACGAAATCCCGGAAGACCATGACGGGCTCTATGGACTGTAGGCTTTGTTGGAGGGTTCCTTGCTCATCTACCTTCGCATTCGCTTGCGGGTTCTCCTTGGCATAATCCTCCCACACCTCGGGATACCAAATGCCATATTCCCTGATCTGTTCCTTGTACGTCTTGAACATGGCATCCGGTGCCCCATCTGCCAAAACTCCACCCTCAGGTGTCAGGATGATCAAACGGTCGAGAAGATCCAGCATGCCGCTAATTTTGTGCTCAACGATGAGGAGGGTTTTGTCCCCGCTAATCGACCGGATCGTGTCCCACACCTGCTTCGTGCCCTCATCATCCAACAGCGCCGTGGGCTCATCGAGGAAGATCACCTCTGGCTCTAACGCCAGTACGCTGGCAATTGCTAGTCGCTGCTTCATCCCTTGAGACAGCGTACTAATCAGCGTGTGAGCATCCGGTAAATGAAGGCCGACCAGCGCCAAGTAATGCTGAATGCGCGCAGGCATTTCTTCGCGCGGCACTTCCTGATTTTCCAACACGAACGCGATCTCTTCGTCAATATAGGGCATACAGAACTGCGTATCTGGATCCTGAAACACATACCCCCACCGGCTAGGTCTGCGAATCTCATCCGCTTTGAGCGGAAGCTCGATCATGTCAGGGACGATCCCGCTCAGTACCTGAAGCAAGGTAGATTTGCCGCATCCGCTTGGTCCCAGAAGCAGCACCTTCTCACCAGGCTCGATGGAAAAGGAAACCCCCTGAAAGATCAGGGGGGCGTCGTCACCGGGATATTTTAACCGTAGATTCGTAACGCTCATTCCTTCACTCATCTCAATTACCCCAGTACGTCGTAATCTTTTTTGGAAACGGGACGAATCAAATTCAGTACACCCGTGCGAGACAATGCACTCGTCAAATAGTACGCGAACACACCAGCGATCAAAGCGCTGCCCAGTAGTCGCAAGCTAACGAATAAAACGTAATTCCAGAAGGTCAGCTGCTCGATATAGCCATAGTAGGTATCCACAAATATGGACATGATCGCTGAAGCAAAGGCTGCGAGAATGGCTACCCCCACGGTTGTACGACGGTAGCGGAATAAGGCAAACGCCAGCTCTGCACCAAGTCCTTGAAGCAAACCAAACACGAGCGTTGCCACTCCCCAATGGCCGCCATATAGTGCCTCAATCGTTGCAGCCGCCACTTCTGCCAACAGGGCAACCCCTGGCTTACGGATAACGAGGAACGCGAAGGTTGCGGCCATGAACCACATGCCGTAGCTCAACTGCTCTGCATGCAAGCCTAGCGGCTTCAATAGATCATAGAACGGTCCCCAAATCCGATAAATCACACCGAACACCGCTGAAATGACAATCGTGATCAAAATATCAGTCAGCTTTAACCCTTTTTTACTTACTTCTTGCTGTGCCATCTTCTACTCGACTCCTTTTCCCAATCCATATTTGTCAATGAGATAGGCGAACATGCCAACCTTGGATACATCGCTCCATCGTCCTTAAGGACAAAAAAAGCCCGCCGGATTAACGGCAGGCTTGAACATTTGTGCAAAAAAAGCACATCAGGTCTCTACGCTGGCATTATCCAGATCAGATTAACGGTCAGTGGCATAGGGCCACTATCTCAGCCTGACTTCATCAAGCACCCGTGTTGCTATTCATTTGGCTTAACTGTAGCGGATTAGCCGCTTTTTGGCAATCCTTTTTTTCCCAAAGATTTCTCGTAGAAGTTGACTCTACCCCAAAGAAAAACTACAATTTGTAGTGTCTTCATTATTTTTCAATAACTAGAAGGGGACTGATACGATGACAATGTTGCTCAATATTGGACTAGCCATACTCATTGCGGCTATTAGTAGCTACGTGCTGGCAGCAAGAATGAACAACGATAACAACTCACGGTTGAAAAAGGCCGAAAAGCAAGCCCTGAAGAAGAAGCATAAAACCTGGCTCCTAATTTCACATGCCCTACTCATTATCGCGATTGGCAGTATAGGTACTTCACTCATTCAAAGCTCAGCCAGCAAGTATAGTCTAGATACGCTTAATTACCATGCCAACATTCAGGTCACAACAGATAAAGATTACGGACGCGATCATAAGGACGGCACCTTGATGTACGAGATGAAAATCCCTACATCGGGCATACATAGCCCTCATGATTTGAAATTCGGATTCTATAAAGAGAGACCTGGTTATGAGATGCTTGTCCACAATCTGGAGCATGGCGATATCATCATTCATTATCATCCAGATGCACCGAAAGAGCTGCTCGATCAAATCGAGTACTTGACCCATTTCAAGACCGCCGGCGCAGGTGTTCTCGCGGTTCCCAATGTGGATGTGCCTGCCGATCAAGAGGTCGTTGTTACAGCTTGGACGAAAACGATGCCACTCGCCAAATTCGATGAAGCTAGTGTCGGCACGTTTATTTACGAATATATCAACAAAGGTCCTGAGCAAATTCCGGCTAACGTGCGTCTTGGCGGCGGAACGATGTAGTTATTTGCGAATGGTTTCACGATCTGAAACTAGCTCGGTTGGTACTAAACCCGTAATTCTTCGGAATACGCGATAAAAATAAGAAGGATCGTTATAGCCGATAAACTCGGCTATTTCGGTTACAGTCAGAGCGGAATGCCGCAGCATGTAGACGGCTGTTTTGATCCTCGTGACGTGAACGAATTCGCTGATGGTTTGACCTGTAACTTGACGAAAAAGGGACGCTGCATAATTCGGAGATCGGTTAATGCAAGCACCTAGCTCATCCTTTGTTACATGTTCGCGGTAATGATTCTGAATATATCCCTTCATTTGTTCCACGAGTAGTGCGGTTGCCGAGGTTGTGGCCGCTTGATCCCACTCCCGCTGGAGATACACAAACAGCTCTTGCCCGTGCGCTTCGCATAGCGCCTGGTAATAGGGCTGTTTGTCTTGCCACCCTCTGTGCATCAGTCGCAGCCGTTCGGCAATGATATCGAATTTCCCCGTTTGCCGGCAGGTGTGGGACGTAAGTTGAAACAGCGGGAAGACGTCCGAGGCTGTTCGTGCATCGAAGTGCAGCACAAATTTCTCATGAATTTTGGTGGGCACACTTCGTCCATAATAGGGTGTATTGCTTGGAATGAGCAGCCATTGCCCCTTCTCTAGCACTTGTTTTTTCTCGCGAATCCAGTACACACAGCGGCCATAGATCACGAAAACAAGCGTCCAATCGGGGCGAATATTGGGCTGTTCCTCGTTCCATGTACTGCTTTTATCATAGTGGATGCCTGTTAGCTGCATAGGAGTCTCGCCATCCTTTTATCGTACTATATTACATATAGCATACTATAGTTCATAGAAAGTCGCATCAATAAGGCATATAATGAAGCCAACTAATCTCTTACATTCGAAAGGAAGTCCTTCACGATGCGTAAAACGAAAATCATTTGTACCATGGGTCCTGCATGCGACTCCGTCTCTACCCTGAAAGAATTAATTCGCGCTGGCATGAGCGTCGCGAGATTAAATATGGCTCACGGCGATCTGGACGAGCACCGCGGTCGAATTCAGCGTGTACGCCAAGCTGCCCAAGAAATGGGTACAATTATCCCGATTCTGATGGATATCAAAGGTCCTGAAATCCGCATCGGACAATTGAAAGATGCTTCCTATGATTTACAAACGGGCGATCGTATCGTCTTGACGACCGAACAAATTATCGGCGACTCCAGCCGCGTATCCGTGAACTACCCAGGTTTGCCCCAAGATGTGAAACCTGGCAATCTTGTGCTAATCGACGACGGCTCCATCGAGCTGCGCGTTGAAATGATTGACGGTACAGAGGTTACTTGTACGGTATTGAACCCTGCTCAGTTGAAACAACGTAAAGGTGTTAACTTGCCGGGCGTACGTACTTCCCTGCCAGGTGTAACCGAGCGCGATGTGATGCACATCAAATTCGGTGTTGAGGAAAACATTTCGATTGTTGCCATGTCCTTCGTTCGTAACGGTAACGATGTTCGAGAGGTTCGTGCGCTTCTGGAGCAGCACGGCGCAGGTTTGACACCGATTATATCGAAAATTGAAAACGAAGAAGGCATGACGAACTTCGCTTCCATCTTGGAAGCATCCGACGGTATCATGGTTGCCCGTGGCGATCTTGGTGTTGAAATTCCGACTGAAGAAGTTCCGATTGCACAAAAAGATATGATTCGTGCTTGTAACCTAGCTGGTAAACCGGTTATTACAGCTACGCAAATGCTGGATTCCATGCAGCGTAACCCGCGTCCGACTCGCGCTGAAGTGAGTGACGTCGCTAATGCCGTTCTTGACGGCAGTGACGTTGTGATGCTTTCCGGCGAGACAGCTGCAGGGAAATATCCGATCGAGTCCGTGACGATGATGGCCACAATCGCTGAGCGCGTTGAGCAAACAATGGTGCGCAGCTCCTTGGTTGATGCACAGCTTCAATCCAACAACGAAATCACGGAAGTGTTGTGCCAAGCAGTCGTATCCTCCGCGAACAAGCTGCATGCTGCCGCGATTTTGACACCGACCGAGACTGGCTTCACAGCGCGAATGATTGCCAAATACCGCCCAGAAGCTCCGATTATCGCGGTGACGACTAGTCAACACGCGATTAGCCAATTGAGCATGGTACAGGGCGTTATCCCTGTTCTTGGTGAGTTCTGCGAATCGACGGACGCGATGATTCGCTCCGCGATCAGCCAAGCTGAGACGCTTGGTTATGTGAAAAAAGGCGACCTCACTGTCGTCTCCGCCGGTATTCCGGTTGGGAAGTCCGGTACAACTAACCTGTTGAAGGTTGAGCGGGTATAGGGGCACCGCCTCAGCAAGCTTGGATCGAGATAAGGTGATGGTATCATCTTATTTCGGGCTTTTTGCTGTTCTTGCTAGAAATAAAGTGATGACGTAACGCTATTGTGATAAAACCTGAGAAAACATCAGCTTTTGGCGTTATTAGCGTTATCGCGTAACGCTAATTTACAATTGGGTGTCCGCTGGTGAGGAATAGCGTTATCCTGTAATGTTATCTAAAGCCGCTTGCATAGCCTTGGGTCCTGAACGGTAGGTTCGAAATTTCGAGCAATCGCGAGGAAATCGGCAGTAGACCTATAAGCCTCCCTTCCACCTTTGTCCGGTGGAATGGGGGCTTTTTGAGTTGGCGAGGCGTCCTTGGATCGGCCTGAGTGATGAACCCGCTAAATTTGTTGGAAAACGGGACACACTAGAGTAACAATTTTCAATAGCGCAACGGAGGACGGCTGTGATTATTCGACTTGGATTCGTATCTACCGCAATGGCGATTTTCAATAACACGCCTAGCTCGACGTTCACCTATAAGCTTTTCTCCGAGCGGCCGCGCGAGGAGGCGATGCAGCGTGCCATTGCAATTGGTCGCAAAAACCTCCAAGCGACACAGCGAATTCTCTATTATAATGCGGCTCACGGCATTCGGTTGTTCCGGCTGTCATCCGCACTAATCCCACTGGCGACTCATCCGGATGTGCGGATTGATGTGGCCGCCGAGTATGCGGACGAGCTGCGAGCTCTCGGCGACTTTGCAAAGGCGCACGATATTCGGCTCAGCATGCATCCGAACCAATTCACGCTCCTGAATGGGAGCGATAAGGTGGTCGATGCCGCCATCGACGATTTGAATTACCATACGGCTATTCTAGATGGCATGGGGCTGGACGAAACAGCCATCATTAACATCCATGTTGGCGGCGTATATGGCGATAAAGAAGCCGCTACGCAGAAGCTCTTCGATAACGCACCGAAGGTGCCGAAGCATGCGATGCGGCGGCTTACGTTTGAGAACGATGACAAAACGTACACGCTCGAAGAAACGCTCGTGGTCAGCCAGAAGCTGCAGCGGCCATGTATGCTCGATTTACACCACGACTGGTGCAATCCCTCGGCGGTTTCCCCTCTTGAGCTGCTGCCCCAGATTGCGCAGACTTGGGGCGACCTGCCGATGAAGATCCACGTCTCCTCGCCTAAGAGCGAGAAGGAATTCCGCTCGCACGCTGACTATATCGAGCCAGAGATGCTGACAGCTTTTCTCAAAAGCTGCAAAGAGATCGATCTCCCCCGCATCGACGTCATGATTGAAGCGAAGGTAAAGGATTTGGCATTGTTCCGTTTAGCTGAGCAGCTGGGTAAAATCCGCGGTGTTAAGCGGCTGGATGGCGGGGTTTTGAGCTGGTGAGAATAGTTTACACAAAATAAAAACCGCGTCTGATGTCCTCAGACGCGGTTCTTTTTCGTTGTATCGATGACGGGTGTCGCGAGATTACTATTCTTCACATGGCGCAAGGCATTAATCTCTCCTCCGATAATGATAATGAGCGCTGAAATGTAGAACCAAGTCATCAACACGATGATCCCCCCGATGCTGCCATACGTCGCGCTGTAGCTCGTGAAGTTATTGACATAAAAGGAGAAGCCCCACGACGTACCTTGCCAACCAGTGGCTGCGAATATGGCGCCTGGCAGCACGCTTTTACACGTTAAGCAGGTATTGGGCGCGATGTAGTAGATACCGATGAAAACGATGAAAATAATAATAAAGTTAATAATCCACCGCAGATGGTTCCACAGTTCAATATGTGCTGCCGCTATATGAACATGCTCCGCCGTCCAATCGCCAATACGATGTCCGAATACGCTGAGCAGCAGCGCCGATACGATCACCACGAGCATACCTAAAGTCAGCATAACGGCTAGAAAACGTGAATGGATGAAGCTTTTGCGTGCTGGCAGTCCATACGCTTTATTTACTGAACGCACGATCGCATTCATCGCCGCGCTGGCACTCACTAAGGCTAAGATTAAACCGAAGGACAGCGTGCCCCCCCTTTTGACATCGAGGATGTTACTGAGCGTATCCTCCAACCACCCCGCCACAGCACCCGGAATATATTCACGGATTAAACCAATCACATCGTCAGAGGAGAAAGGCAAGTACCCCAACAAGCTCATCACAAATAGCAGCAGCGGAAATATGGAGAGCAGAAAGTAGTACGCGCACTCAGCAGCAAGCCCCGTGGCATCGTGTTCGTTAAACTGTTTCCACAGCAATTTAGCGTAAGATTTAACCATACGTCTATTTTTCCTTTCATACGGCTGTATTTGTGATAAAATAGATGGTTCAGTCTTGTAAGAGAAACATTGTCATGAAACAGGTGGTCACATGAATTCCATACCTATGTATACAACGCCGTCAGGCTTTAAACCAACCACAGAGCGCCCCATTCCGCACGCAAAGATGGCGCTTCTTACGAATAGCACGGAACTCGTGCCCGATACGGATGCAGATAGCTACTTTTTCCGTGAACTAGAGGAGCACGATATTCTGCTGAATGAAGCTCAGATCCAAGCTGTGCGCCATTTCAAAGGTCCTCTACTTACACTAGCTGGCGCAGGTTCTGGCAAAACGACGGTACTCGTGTGCCGCGTCGCTTACTTACTCCGTGTTCATCAGGTACAAGCTGCGAATCTGCTTCTTATTACGTTTTCCAAAAAAGCCGCTGAAGAAATGCGGGAACGTCTCACGACGATGCCTGGTCTTCATGCAAGTATGGCTAATGTGATGCAGGTGCGGACGTTTCATGCTTTTTGCCTGCGATTACTGCGAATGAACGGGTTGCAGCAGGAGATTCTGAGCGATGGCCGCTTTCAGCAAATTGTTTTTAAGCGGATCATGCTTAGTATGGGCCTGCAGGATACGTATCAGCCTGAAGTGCTTATTTCGCTGCTTTCCTCCTATAGAATGCAGTTGATCGAGGTCGAAGATCTCCCAGAAGCGACGGAAGAGGAGCAGGAAGTAAAAAAGATTTTCGTGCAGTATGAACAGTGGAAAATGGAGCAACAGAAGATCGATTTCGATGATATTTTGATCAAAGCGTATCAGCTGCTCCTTCAAAACCCCGACGTTCTCCGCTCCATGCAGCGAAAGTTCACGTACATCAGCGTCGATGAGTTCCAAGATACGAATACCGTTCAGTATGAAATTATTAAAATGATTGCGACAGCTCACCAGAATTTAATGGTTGTGGGTGACGATGACCAGACGATTTATTCGTTTAATGGGGCGAGAAATGAATTTATTTTGCAATTCCATGAGCAGTACCCTGCCGCTACAACCGTTACTTTGGATATCAACTACCGGTCAACGTCAAGTATTGTTGGTTTGGGGAACGCGATCATTAAGCACAACGTGCAGCGGAAATCCAAAACGCTTCTAGCAACGAAGGAAAGTACGCTGAAGCCGCACTATGTTAAACCTGCAAATAGTGATGACGAAGCCGATTGGTTAATCAACGATATTCGGCTCAAGGTTGCTGAGGGCGGCAGCCAGTATGGGGATTTTGCGATTTTGTATCGGACGGCGAGCAACAGTCGGGCCATTATTGAGCAGCTCATCCTGCATAACCTCCCTTTTGTGGATTATGGCACCAATGATTCGTTCTACGAGCAGTGGATGGTGAAGCCGATTATTGACCATTTGCGAATTGCCCATGAGCGTCGGAATTTCGAAGCCATCGAAGGTGTCCTCCCCTCATTATATATTGGACGAGACCAAGGCATGCGTATTATTCAAGATCAGGAAGCGATTCAGGCGAAAAAGTGGCCCTTAATTCACCTGCTTGGGCTTCCGCAGTTGAAAGATTTTCAGAAAGATAAGCTAAAAGCCCGCATCCGTCTAATCAAATCACTTGTTGAAATGACGCCGTTGGCGGCGATTCAAGCAATTCGTAAGGATTTTTACGATGCGTTCTTGGAGACCAACAAGCGCAGCAAGCTCACGCAGCATCGCGAAATGCTGAAGGAAACGCTGGACGAGCTGGAGTCCTCTGCCAAGCGGTTCAATACGGTGGAGCAGTTCCTTTATTTTATCCATGAAGTGGCGGAAAAACGCACGGAAATGCGAATGCAAAGCAAAGAGCAATTCGCGGATAAAATCTCGCTCATGACGATTCATAAATCGAAGGGACTCGAGTTCCCGATCGTGTACTTGCTCTGTGCGATTGAGGGCAATATGCCGCATAGCTCGGCACTCGAAGCAAGCCATTTGGACGATGTCAAAATGGCGGGCGTTGTTGCGCGGGATAAGTCGGCGGCTGCGCTAGAAGAGGAACGGCGACTTGCTTATGTCGCCGTGACACGGGCGAAAGGCGAGCTGCTGATCAGCTCGCCGGCGTTTTATCGCGGGAAGAAGGCGGAGCCTTCCCGGTTTCTGTTGTCCGCGTTCCCTGGCGCGGACGCAGGGGTTGTCACCAGCCGCAGCATGCCGGCTGGCGGTGCTGCGGCCGCTCGCGGAGCGGCGGCCGGGCGGTCAGCCACCGGCGGAGCCGTGGCTGGGGGTAGTGCTGCGACCGCGACCGAGCGGGTCGCGGCGTGGTTGTGCGGCGCGACCGGCTGCAAAGCCTGGTCGCGGATCTCTTCGCCGCAGGAGGCACGACTCGCGGCGAAGGCGTGCCCGCTCTGCGGTGCGGGCATGGTCAAAGGCAGCCGCGAGATCACTCTAGCGCGGCGGTAACATCAAAGAGCAGCCATCCGCAAAGGATCGCTGCTCTTTCTTTCATCTCGACATTTTACAATTAAACTAACTCCCTCAACGCATGTAACGCCGCATCATAATCCGGATGGTCCTTCATTTCAGTCAAATACTCCACATAACGAACGGTGTCATTTGCATCCACGATGAAAATCGCACGCTGGTCCAGCTGAATCTCTTTAATGAGCACGCCGTAGGCTTGACCGAAAGAGCGATTTTTGTAGTCAGACAGGGTGACCACTTTATCAATACCCGCAGCGCCGCAGAACCGGCTTTGAGCAAAAGGCAGGTCCACGGAAATCGTCAAGATGACGACGTCATCACCTAGCTTGTCGGCCTCCACATTAAAGCGGCACGTTTGAGCGTCGCATGTCCCGGTATCGACGGAAGGGACAACGGATATGAGCTTTATTTTGCCTGCATAATCCGCCAAGCTTACCTCGGTCATCAAATCCTTATTTACTCTAAAATCTGGCGCTTGATCCCCTACTTTAATTTCCGGTCCCAGCAACGTGATTGGGTTCCCTCCAACTGTAGCTACGCCTGTGCGTTCTTCTATGTGTGTTTGTGTCATATCAGTATCCTCCTAAGATTAGTTCTTGTGTAGTATGCTGCTCCGAAATAAATCGCTCGGCATCGAGCGCCGCCATACATCCGCTGCCTGCAGAAGTAATGGCTTGACGGTAGATGCGATCCTGCACATCGCCGCAAGCGAACACGCCTGGAATTGTCGTCTGAGATGTGCCTGGGATCACCTGCAGGTAACCGAGCTCATCGGTTGGCAGCTGCCCGCCTAGGAATCCTGTGTTCGGAGTATGACCGATCGCTAAGAAAATACCATCCGCCTCTAGCAACTCCTCTTTGCCTGTTGCATTGTTGTGGACTTTCAGTCCTGTCCCGCCCATCGGCCCCGCAACCACTTCAAGCGGTGTGCGATTCAAGCTCCACGCTACTTTGCTATTGCCGCGAGCATGTTCCTGCATGATTTTCGAAGCTTTGAGATCATCCCTCCGATGTACCACACGTACTTCCGAAGCGAATCGAGTCAAAAACTGTGCCTCTTCCATTGCAGTGTCACCACCGCCGATGACGATGATTTTTTTGTTCCGGAAGAAAAATCCGTCGCAAGTCGCACACGTGCTGACGCCTTTGCCGATATTGTCTGCCTCACCGGGTATCCCTAATTTCTTGGCTGTTGCACCCGTTGAAATAATCAAAGCGTCCGCGGTCAATTGTGCACCATTCTCAAGAAACAAGGTAAAAGGACGTTTGGAGAAATCCACCTCTGTTACGCGTCCCGACTGAATCACAGCTCCGAAGCGGAGTGCTTGCTTCCGCATATTGTCCATTAACTCAGGTCCCGTGATCCCCTCTGGAAAACCTGGGAAGTTATCTACCTCTGTTGTCGTGGTCAGCTGACCACCAGGTTGAATCCCTTCAATAACAAGCGGCGACATATTTGCTCTCGCTAGATAGATGGCTGCGGTTAATCCCGCGGGGCCTGTTCCAATAATAATCGCTTTGTGATGCATAGGAATGCCTCCTTCGATATGGCTATCAATGATTGCTGTATTTTGTATTGTGTAAAATTTAATTTCTTGCAAATCTTATGAATAGATCATATCAACCTTCTTTTGTATTGTCAACAATTTAATTGCATACAATCTAATTCGTTGTATCTATCCGAAGTCTTAAGCTAAGATTCAGGTTACGCTCATACTCCCTTCAGCTAAGACATGCATAATGAGGTACAGAACGCGAACGACACTAATAGCCACACCACGAGAGGAAGAATATAAATGAATTCAAAAAATAATCGCAAATGGGTATGGACATCATCCGTACTTTTGGTCAGCTTGATCGCTTACGTTTCCGTATTTCCACCCGTTTCTAAAAATGACGATGCGAAAGCCGTTGCCAAAGTCAACGGGGTTGAAATAAGCACGACCAAGCTTTATGATGCTTTGATCGCAAGTGGCGGCGCACAAACCTTGGACTCCATGATCATGGAAGAGCTTATTACCCAAGAGGGTAAAAAAGCTGGAGTTCAGATAACGGATGCTGATATTACGAATGAAATTCAAACGATTAAAGCCTCGTATGGCTCCGAGGACGAGTTTAACCAAGCACTTACCAACTATGGCATGACTCAGGATGATTTGAAGAAAAATATGCAAACACAAGTGATGCTCAAAAAGATTTTGGAGCCGCAAGTTACCATCACTGACGATGAAATCAAGAAGTATTATGATGAAAATTTAGAATCTCTAAAAGTACCTGCACAGGTGAAGGCTTCTCATATCTCTGTAGCGACGGAAGCTGAAGCTGAGGCTATTATTGCGAAGCTGAAAAGCGGCGGAGATTTCGCAGCACTTGCAAAGGAAAGCTCCACGGATACAACGACGAAAGACAAAGGTGGAGACCTTGGCTATATCTCAGCAGGTCAAGTGGATCCAGTCATCGAAGCCGCGGCATTTGCTTTGGAAACAGGTGGCTTAAGCTCAGCCGTACAAACGGCAACAGGCTACGATGTGATTAAAGTAACGGATCATAAAGCCGCTTCAACACCTACACTTGCGGACAAAACCGATACGATTAAAAAAAGCTTAGTTGATCAAAAGATCTCAACACTTTCCCAAACTTGGTTGGATCAGAAAAAATCAGAAGCGAAGATCGAAAATAATTTAGCCGATATCGCTAAAACAACCTAACCATAAAGGACCGTCCCTCAAGGTTTCATTACCTTAAGGGACGGTCCTTTTATTGTCATATTACGGCGTGTGAAGCTTCATCTCGTTCAGACTCTTGAATTGATAGCCCTGCGCTCTGGCAGCATCAATAATCTTACCAAGTGCTTCCGTATTATCACTAGATACGGAATGCAGCAGGATGACGGCGCCTGGGTGCAGCTGGGCCATCACATTTTTATAAGCATACTCCCAGCCCTTCTGCTTCTTCGGTTCCCAGTCACGGTACGCAACGGACCAGAACACATTGGTGTAGTTAAGGCCTTGGCTGACAGCCAGCGAACGGTCATTGAAGATACCCCGCGGCGTGCGCAGATAGTGCATGTCCTTTTGCCCCGTAACTGCAGCGACCTCATCTTTCACTTGGTTCAGCTCTTTCTGAATACGTTCTGCCGAAATTTGACTCATATCGGGATGGCTCCACGAGTGGTTCCCGATCAGGTGTCCCTCTGAGGTCATGCGCTTCAGCAGCTCCGGTTCCGTCCGAATGTAATGGCCTGTCACGAAAAATATAGCAGGTACCTGCTTCTCTTTCAGCACATCCAGAATCCTGCCTGTGTAGCCTTGTTCATACCCATTATCGAAGGTTAAGTACAATTCCTTGAGCGACTGATCGCCTGTAAAAACAGCCCCATGCTGCTTCAAGAGACCCTTGAAGCCTTCTTGATCGATGGATGGCGGCTGACCATTGACGCTTTTTTTGAAACCAAAATGATACGATCCATCGGCAGACACCATTGTCACTTGCCCCGCCAATAAGGCCAGAGAAAGCAGTATAATTCGCAAGATTTTCACGTGGATGTCATTCACTCCTTGCCTTGTGTGATAAGTTGTGGTGGTGAGTTACAGCCAAGTTGGACTGTTACTAATATGCCACATTATATTTTTTCTCATCCGAAATCTGTGATATCCCCCCATTCCACTTGGCTTTCACTTGAATACAATAGAGTGAGTACATGATTTGTAGGGGTGGAGATTTCAATTCGTAGACGTGATACTAAGCCAATCAAAGAAGATTTACTGCATATCCTAAAGCTATCTTCGGAAGAAGACATATATCAAGCACAATATAACGGGTTTTCTCTAGCCGATATCGCGAGAGCTAATCAGGTTGATGTACAGAAGGTCATTGAACTCCAATTAGCGGAGCTAATGGAGCAACTTCAGGCTCGTCTATTCAATGGCAGCATCACATCAGAGCAATATTTGGCTCAGCGTGCTGAATTACCAGAAATCATTAGTAAGAGCGTATATGCCATGTGATAGAGCGGCACCCCTTCTTGGGGTGTTTTTTTGCTACTGATACCGTTTAACCTTGCCGCGGTATGTAGCTCAAATTGTTTTAAACTAGCAAATCTTGAAGATCTCTATCGAGCAGAAAACCTCCGCTAATCTAAATATAGGCTTGGCCTCCAGCGGCAAAGTGCCTGAACAGACAAGCTGTGTCTGTCAAACTTGGCATGGGGGGCCCGACCTAGTCTTTAGCTGTATAAACTACAGTTAATTTTCGCGAATCTAACGGTTTCGCAGGAATAGCTGGAAAACATGTAGTTAATTTGTAGAGATTTTGAAGAATCAGGCTAAACCTTGAAAATTAACTGTAGGAAATACATTTAATCCCACGGATACGAGAAATACGGTTCAATTAGATGGAGAAAATCCAGTTAGATTCAAGAGCTGTGGTGCTTTCTGGGGTTGGGGAACCGGGAACCGGGCGTATCCACGAGCCATAATAAGGGGTAAGCTTCGCCGCCGCCCAAATCCAAAAAGGATGCCAAGCCGTTACCACGGTTGGCATCCTTTCACTTTACCACGCTAGATCATGCCACGCAGGCGATCCGCAATAACGCGCATCATACTGCGCAGTACATCGATGTTCTGGAAGCAAAAGCTCAGCACGAGATCACGATGCAGCTGGAGCAATACGGTTGGCTCCTTCGCGGTGCAATCCGCCGAGCGAGGGCCGCTGTCGATGATTGCCATTTCGCCGAAGAAGGCTCCTTCGCCCAGCAGCGCAAACTCTTCGCTGCCACGGTGCACGCGGATGCTGCCTTCGATGATCCCATACATGGTATCCCCGAAGTCACCAGCGCGACAGATCGCTTCGCCTGGCTCATAGGCGACTTCATCGACCATTTGGGCCAGCCAAATGAAGTCATCTGGGCCCAGATGGGCAAATAGGTCGATCTTTTGCAGTACGAGGATCCGACGTAAAATCATTTCGTCTCTTGTCAATTCCCTCGCACCCTCAGGCTCTTGGAGCGCCGCTGCCGCGGCTTCTGCCTGCGCAAGTGCAAGCTCCGACCGTGCAGCTTCGTTATTCTTATCTAGCACTTGTCCTTGCTCCACCTCGGAAGCCTGCCCTTTCCCCTGACCACGCTCCAGCTCGGAGCGCAGCCTGCGTGAAAGCAGCTTCATCATTTCAACTGCAATGCTCGTCTGATCGAACATCATATCGAAGAACACGGATGAATCCAGCCGCCACAGCACCATATTTTCTTCCGCCTTAATCGTCGCTGTCCGCGCGCTGTTCGTCAGAATCGCCATCTCACCGAAGCAATCGCCTAGTTTCAGTTCACCGAGGAGCTGTTTGTCGCGATATACCCCGGCTCTGCCCTCATCTACCAGCATAAGGGAATCGCCTGTATCACCCGCTTTAATGATGGTATTCCCTTGTTCGACGGCCATTTTATGCAGTCGCTTAGCAATAACAGATAGGTCTCTACTCGTGAGACCCTGGAATAACGATACACGACGAAGCAGTTGCACACGGTGCATCAGATCCGCGAGTTCGACGTTCACAGACACTTCTGACGACTTCCGAAGGGTATGGTACTGTATCGTTTGTGTTAGCCAATCGTCTCCTTGCTCGGCTAACCAGCTCAAATGCAGGTTCAGCTCTACCTTGCTAGCTGCTGCTTTCGCTACCGTCCGTGAGCCTGCCATGAATTTAGCCATGTTCGTACGCAAAGTCCCTTGCAGCGTCTGATCGATAACCTCTTCCGCATTGGCCTGTTGACGTGAGTCACCTTCCGACCAGTCCAGATACACAGCCTGCATCGTTTGCCCATCATGCAAGAGGGCGAGTAATAAAAACACCCGTCGCGTAATCGCTGACCGAATTTCGCCAATGATATTCGCAATATCCGCATAGTCAGCTACGCCAACGACACTTGCGCCATGCTCAGCAAACTCCGCATAGAGCTGCAACTCTTGGAAGATATACGCCTCCACTTTCCCACTATCGGGCTGAGGCAATTGCTTACACATGCGTTGCAATGACTCTAAAATACGGTCACGCAAGGCATAAGGTGCCCTCTCATAGCAAGCAAACAACATGTCCATCGCTCGTTGTGTAGCAATTCGTTCAAACACCGCCGGCAAATATAAGCTAATTTCCTGCTGCTCCAAATATGGTGCCAGCTGTGGCAGCACATCATCTTCGTCATAGGCTGCAAGCGCGTCGATGGCGTAGCGCCGGGTTTTGCTATCTTTTAGCATACCAATAATCGGTACAAGTAACGGTGGCACGTGGAGGATCGCGGCTGACTCCAAAGCTCGAATTCGAACCAGCGGACTGTTATCCTGCAAGAGGGAAATGAGTGGCTTATAGAAGTTTTTTACACGGATTTGTCCGAATAACGCGGCCATTGCAATCCGTTCCTCTTCGTGTCCGCTCTTCATCATTTCTTTCAGCTTCCCAACCGCACGAAACATGCCTTCAATGCTATAGTATTTGACTAAGCCAGCGATGGTTGCGGCCTGAACCTCAACGGATTGGTCATCTAAATGAACCGTAATCTCTTCAACATAATCTTCTTCGGCATAAGCCGAAAGGGCGATAATCGCTTTCGCTCTGACTTGTGTGTGTTCCACTGCTATCAGGGTCTGCAGGAGGGGTTCAAAACCTTTCGGTACCTTCACCTCCACATACGCCAAGGCTTCTAAGCGAATTTCAGTTATGGGGTGATGCAGCAGGCCGTCCAAATGCGGTGTTAGGTCAAATGAGCTTGTCTCTTTCAAAAGACCGAACGCATACAGAGCTTGCTGCTTGTCTGAGCCATTCAGCGCATCGATCAGGATTTGCCGAGTAACGGAATCCATCAGATTAAGCTCGACCTTTTGCAGGTCGTCGCCGCCAGTTTTGAGATTCGACAATAGCGTCGTCAAGTACGCTTTCTTTACCTTGATGCCCGCGAAAATCCCCACAACGAGCAAAACTAACACGATATAGCTCAGCTTCTCTGGGGCTACGAATCGCGTAACGAGGAGAAGACAGATGGCCGCAAGTCCTTTGGCACCATTCCGAACAATCCCGTCCAAAAATCCCTTCGCTTTATTCCGCCATTCTGGAGGCACGGGGAACATTACTAACTGGCTCACAGAGGAGTAAATCGTGTCGCCGACGACCTTATCGCTCCCTTTGACAACAACCGCCATAGCAAGGATCGGCAGTACGAGAATCCCGAGACTCCCTGCGAAGAGAGCGATCGGGAAAATTAACAGCGCCGTCATCACGCCAAATCGCGTAATCACACGCCCTGACACGAGCAATTGCACACAGAGGGCAATCAACCCAGAGAAGCCGTAAAAGCTTCCCATGAAGCCGGCTAATGCCTCATTTTGCAAGGTGCCACGTAAAATGACCTTGAACTGGTAGTCAATTAAGGTTAGCGACACAACGAGTGCAGCAGCCAATATTGCGACATATTTGAGATGCGGAACGCTCGCGAAAAGGCCGCCTTTTTGCTGTACGGATGACGACTTAGCAGCTGTTTTGCGCGCCTGTGCCGGCTTCGAATCACCGTTGTCTTTGGTCATACCCAATACGAGAAAAACAGCGACAAGACCGAGTAACTGCAGAACTGCGTACACATAGATTAAATTCGCTGTTCCTACGAGCGGAACTAGGACTTTGAGGCCGAAACCGCTTAAAATCCCGCCCATAATCCCCCCGCTGCCAACGAGTCCGATCATCTGCTTCGCTTTCCGCTGGTCCATGACCGAGGTAGCGAACTGCCAGAAGCATACGATCATCAGAAAATTGAACACATCATAGCCGATATAAATGACCGGAAACACCCATCGCAGCTCCAGCCCTACGCCGAATCTAGAGATCAGAACGAAGGTCGAAATTAATGGAATCATCAGTTTTAGAAGCGTTTCTAGGCGTACCTTGGGGGAGAAACGTTGGAATACGATGCCTGCCGTAATCATCACGAGTGCCTGCGGCAAGTACATCAAGGACAAATAAGAATTGTCGAATCGACTTAGGAAGAGTGTATCTGCCGCTGTTCGTCCGATCGTTGAAGCTGACACCACAAAGAATAAATAAGTAAATAACAGAAATACCTTCCTGTATTCCTTCTTATCCTCTGTGAACTTATCTAAAAAGGATTGATACTTTTTACTAATACTGCTGTTCACACGACACCTCATTTTCAAATCAAACGATCAGACTCTCCCCTAAAATTGTACCAGAAGTCCTAGGAAAAAATAACTACTTTTTCTACAAAATGACGTATACAAGCACAAAAAAAGACATCATCCGCGGATGTGTCTTTCATAAAGTGAAAACCATCTTATACTCGGTAATTGTCGCCTCTCCAGCTGCGAATCGCTTTCTTAATCGCATCTGGGGCCATCCGCTCAGCTGCTGCCTTCTTACAAAGTGCAGGAAATTCTTCATCCGATGCAAAGCGTAAAGCCGTAATTTGTCCCATCGTCAGCTTCTTATCCAGCAACTTCTGTGTCAGCACAAAGTGCCGAAGGTTCTCTTCTGCTCGAATCGCCCGATCCTGCACCTTAATCGGGTAGGAACGGATAAGCAAAAAGATCACAACCACAATGACAGCAATGAGTACAAACATGACTGCTGGCAGCACCTGATCGTCGGCCTGTAAGGCGCTCACTAGCTGCATGATGGATAGAACCACTAAGCCTAGCGCTAACAATGTGAACATATAATGAAACAACGGATGCATACGTCGATGGTTAACATAATTTTGAACCTTCATCTACTATTTCCCCACAATCTCAGTAATCTCTCTCTCTAATAAGAGATAACGATGCACACTTCTCATGATGGGCACTTTCGTTAGATTGTTCTTATCCACGTATTGCTTCATCTGATCTTTCGATAGACCTAAAATTTTGCCTGCTTCCATCACTGTCAGGACAACTTCGTTGCTTGTCGCGTTGAATGTTGTCTTCACCTTTTGATTCCAGTCTTCAAATGATTGCATGTATTCGCACCCTTCTCATTCCGATCTCTCTATTATAGCACGAAAATACATTTTTCACCCAATTACCTTCATCTGCCACCTAAGACTCCTCATCACTCATTAGTGCCAGCAGTGCTTTCGGCAACGCAAATTGCTGATTACTTATCATAATCTGATTCAAAGCATCCTCGGCAATATCCGCCTGCTCTTCCTTAATCAAGCCGATCTCGGCATGCAGCCGTTCCATCTGTGAATCCAGTGCTGCCGCGGAGGCTGCTGCTTGCTTCAACTCCTCCAGTAGACGACCTGGTACTGCTTGGTTACCTTCACTGAATTTATAGAATATCTTATGCTCCAAGCTCGCCCAACAGTCCATGGCAATCGTACGAATTTGAACTTCCATACAGACGCGCTCCTCGCGGTCCGACATATGTACAGGCACTTCAATGAGCAAATGTAAGCTTTGGTACCCATTCGGCTTCGGATTCTTAATATAATCCTTTTCGCTCAAAATATTGAGATCATTCTGGTTTCTCAGCATCTTCGAGATGACATAGATATCGGAGACGAATGAGCATGTAATTCGCAGGCCGGCAATGTCCTTTACGCTGCCCTTAATGCCTTCGAAAGAAAGCTCTCCCCCTTTTCTCATCAGCTTTTGAACAATGCTTTCCGGTGATTTCAAACGAGATTTCGTATGTTCAATCGGGTTATATTCATGCAGCATCTCGAATTCTTGAACGAGGATTTCAATCCTTGTTTCCATTTCATCCAGTGCAAACTTATAGGTCATCATGAAGCGCGTAATGTCATGTTTAAACTTCTTCAAGTCATTCATCGAAATTTGATTGCTGATCATATTCATGCAGAACTCCATTCTTTGGTCATGGTTATTTTCCATTCTTTGCTAGTTTAAATCATGAGGATCGCTCGAAGCAAATTTAGCGAACAGAAAAGACACCTTCGCTGATCTCATACCCCCTTCTTTTTCCCAAGGGTTGTACATAGAAATGGAAAGAGACACCCGCGAAAGGATGTGCTTTCCCACTATGGCGATGCAACACCTGCTGTCCAATCAAATGGAGCTCTTCCTGCAATATGGACTGGCCATTTTTTGGACAATCACCTATATTCTCATCATTATCCAAGGGTTCAAGGATCGCGCCTGCGGCATGCCATTAGCAGCCATATGCGCCAATATTACGTGGGAGTTTCTATTCGCGTTCGTGATGCCTTTTCACCCGCTGCAGATGATCATTTCACTTGTCTGGTTCCTGCTGGACTGCGTCATTCTGTTCCAAGCTGTCTACTTTGCCAAACCTAAGTTTCCGCCGCGATTACTCCTACCTGCGATTTTCTTCCTACTTGTGATTTCCCTGCTGCTCCATGTCGGAATGGTCGTCGAGTTCCATGATCAAGTGGGCAAATACACAGCTTTTGGCATCAATTTGATGATGTCCGTTCTGTTTATCGAGCTGCCCTTTAAGCAGGGTCTGAAGGGTCAGTCTATTTATATCGCGTATTATAAAATGCTGGGTACCTTGTGCGCTTCCGTGCTCTGTTATTCTCTGTTTCCGGACTCATTTCTACTAACGATCATGTGTGTGTTAGTGACGGTGGCGGATCTTATTTATATTGTGATCGTTCATCGGGCGGAGTTGGTGGCTCGTCGAGTAGATGCAGCCTGAACGAAATAAAGCTAGGTTTAAAATCCACCATTTTGAATAATAATAACTAATGACTTTAAATTACTTTAAAATCAATTTAAATTAATTGAAAAACATAGCTAAAAGCATTAATATGGAGGTATGGGGTGATGTTAATGCCGATAACCTATGCGGAAAAAAACTTATTTAGCAGGAATGCACAAGAAATCGTAGTAGAACTCCTTGATCGTAGTTATGATAATAGTGTTTTGTTATTTAAAGTTCTAGCCCATTCTGTGCAGAATAATGCTACGCTTGTACAAACATTAGATGAGTCCATATTTGAAAATACAGAAGTTTTTAAAGAGCAATTTTCAAACTTATTACAGCATGCACTGACTCAAGCTTATAATCAAAAAGAGATAATTACAGAGTCAACGAAAGATTACAGCATAAAAGAGCTCTCGAAATATTTCGGAGTTTCTGTCGTTTCCATACACAATTGGTTAGATCAAGGACGATTTGAGGGCATTGAACGTGCAGGTGACCACAAGCATAATCGTATTCCCGGAGATACATTTTACGTTACAACTACGGGTAAAAAACTCAGAGTCGACGATGTGGTTAAAATGTGGGAACAGCAAGAGCTAGAGCATGAACAACAGCATCAGCAAGAAGACAATTTAAACTACTATACACGCCAAATCGCGATGTATGAGCATAAATATCATGGTGAATATGAAGCGACGCTCGGTGCGAAAGCTGAATTTACTCCCGAAGAAGAGACAGACGCTCAAGTTTGGAAACACTTGCTAAGGAGGCAAACACTTGAGTTTAGAAATACCAAAGAGTAACTTCATTTTTATCGAAAAAAACTTCTCCGATATTATTCAGGAAATTCGAAATGGCGCACAAGGTCTTGCGAGCGATGCTAGAACAATTCGCAAAACAATCGTTTTTCATGATTTCTCCAAAATGTACTGCATCGAATTCTTGGAGGAAACCAAAACAGAAATTGAGTTGTATTGGTATGATTGGTATGCAGAAAATCAACAACTGATTATGAAGTTCCATGCACATTATCATGCAGATGGAACACCAGCGCATATTTCCGTCCATGATCCCTTCCATATTCAGAATGATACATACCGAGGGCCGGCCTAATACACATTTTCGTGAACTTACTCATATCTTAGAATTTATTCGATTAAGACAACATACCCTCAAGAAATAACAAGAAAAGACACCCCAAAGAGGTGTCTTTTTCTTTGCCTATGCTAAAATCGGCAGCTTCACATGACTTGGATACGCCTCCGAGTGGTAGATCTTCTGCGTCACCACGACCGGCTGCGGATCCTCATACGGATTCAACCCGGTGTTCGTGTTGGGGAATGCAATCATTTTACTGGACGAAGTCACAGTAAAGCGTAAGCAGTGCCCGCGCGGGAAGGTGTGTGCGATATTTTGGATAAATATCGTGTACTTCTCCACCTGCCCTGGCGTCAGGAGTTCCGGTGCATCCAACCCCTTGCGATACTTCGCACGCACGATGTAGTTGGACAGCTTAATGGAGTTCCCCTTCGGGTCCACATCGCTTAAGGTCACGACCCAATCCGTGTCGACGCCGCTGCTCGACGCGTACAACTCGCATGATAGCTCGCCTGCCACGGTCACTGCTTCCGTCAGCACCTCGCTCGTGTACACGAGGATGTCGCTGCGCAGCTCATGCCGCCGCATATTCTCTGGCTCGCGCTCACCGCTGTCGGCGACGGGTTCTTCCGGATTGTACACGTACGAATCCGAATCAGCCTGTTGCGCCTGTGCCCCCAGCGTCAACACGCCATCCCCAAGGCTGGAGTTGGCTCGCCCGCCGCTGCCCAAAAACCACTTCGTCGCCGTCGCCTCGCTCGGCGTCCAATCATCCGAGGTGTGCCACTCGTTGGTGCCGACCACGTAGTAACTCGCCCGAGGCTCCTGCTCGATGCCATTGGCAATGCCCTTCAAAAACCGATCAAACCAGCGCAGCACGTTCACATCGTAGTTATACACAACAGCATCGTTACTGAAGCTGGTGTCTAGCAGATCGCGGGCACGATTCGGGCCGTGCTCCCACGGGCCGAGCCAGATTTTGCGGTTCGGCACATCGTGCTTCGTGAGCATCCGCCAAGTCTCCGATACCCCCGCGCTGTCGCCATCGTACCAACCCGAAATGACAAACATCGGCGCCTTCACATGCTCTCCGCGCTCACTATACGTGCAGTTACGCCAGAAGTCGTCGTAATCCGGATGCTCGCTCCATAGATCCCACGGGCCGGATGCTTTCCCAAGCATCTGCTGCGGAATCTCGCGGATCGGTCTCGCATCGACAGCCTTCTCGGGGCTAACCGTCCGGCCACCGAAAATATCAAAATCCGTCCGCGTCCCCACCGACTGCGCCAACGTCCAGCACAGCAAAGGCCAAGAGCACACGGTGCCGCCTTTGCGCACCGTATCGACGAACGGCGAACCGACGTTCACTTCGTTCACGACGGCCTTCAAGTTCGGGTGCCCGCTTGTCGCAGCGGCTGTTACTACGTAGCCGAGGTAAGACGCGCCCCACATGCCAACATTGCCGTCGGACCATTCCTGTGCGACGATCCAATCAATCGTATCCGAGCTATCGTCCCGCTCATAGAAGAACGGCACTAGCTCCCCTTCCGAATCGGCGCGTCCGCGAACATCCTGATTGACGACGGCGTAGCCTTTGTTCGCCCACCGCTTGAAAAACGTCTTCCGCATATTGCGGTCATAGCACGTGCGGATCAGAATCGTAGGCAGCTTCATGCCTGCCGCTACGCCCTCTGGTAGATACACATCCGTCGCCAAACAAACGCCATCCCGCATCGGGATCAGGTCTGTTCCGAGGTCATTCACCCCATACTGTGCAGCAGACAATAAAGGATCCGCATACTCCCTCAACGGTGTCACAGCCTCATATCCCTCCACGACCAGCACTTCCATGCCATAGCGGTTCGGGGCCACAAAAGCCACGATGCAGCCATCCACTGTCACGATATCGAGCGCGGTATCCTTACGCAAAGCCCATACTTGCGAGGTCACTACTTGCCCCTCTACCTCAGCAGTATATTGGACATGCTTCTGATACAGCTCACCGTTCCCCAGTGTAACTGTATTATCCCCCTGCCACTCAGCGGCGGCATAATGGGACTGATTCGACATGATTTTCTGCAAAGGAAGTATAAAGCCTGCCTGTTCGGCCAGCACATTCTCTTGCATCTGCGTACGTCGACGTGAATCCACCTTGGCATGCAGAATCGCGCTCTCCGTAAAACGAATCGTTCCCTCAAATACGCCCGCCGCATACAGCTTATAACTGCTCGTCCATCGCTCTCTCGTCATCTCCGCCATCTCCTATCCACACACCGCTTCAAACACGCGCAGCCAGTTGCCGCCCATCATTTTCCGAACATCCTCATCCGAGTAACCTCTTGCCACCAAACCACGGGTAAAATTAATAAAATAGCTATACTTCTCAAGCCCCTTCACCGTTTCCGTCGAGGGCCCATCCCCTTTGGCAAACCCAATGCGAGGCGCAATATGCTCTTTAAAATAGACCAACGACCACGCCACATCGCTCATCGGCCAGTCGGTACCAATCCCGACATGGTCCACGCCGACCAGTCGGACAAGATAATCCATGTGATCGAGCACATGCTCAATCGTCGTATCATTCGGATCCCCGTGGACGAACCACGGCATCGCAAACACGCCAATTACGCCGCCCGTTGCGGCAATGGCTTGGAATTCCTCATCGCTTTTGCAGCGCATATGACGGTAGATGTTCTCAACCCCGGTGTGCGAAGCAATCACTGGCGCTGTCGAAAGCCTACACGCGTCCAGCGTCGTTTGTTTCCCACAATGACTCGTATCGACGAGGATGCCTAGCTCATTCATTTTGCTAATAAAACGCATACCGAACTTGCTCACGCCGCCATTAGCCTCTTCGGCACAGCCTGATGCAATATAATTCTGATTGTTATACGTAAGCTGCAGCACTCTCAGCCCAAAATTGTACATCGCCTCGAGCAGCTCCAGGTTCTTGCCGAGACCATCGGTTTCCTGTGCGGTAACGATCCCCGCCTTCAAATTGTCTCTCTTCGCAGCACGAATCTGCTCAGCCGTCACAACCTTAACTAGCCAATCGTTCGCATCAAATTGACGCTGAATATCACCCATACTGATGAGAATCTTGTCCACACTAGATACATCCAACTGACGATTCCCTGCCGTGATACCAGAACGGTACCACTCGTCTTTGAACTCGGAGATCTCTCCGCGGGCCGCCATGTCGTGAATGATTTTGCTCGGCATTGCGCTGTATGTCCATGAATCCTCTTTGAAAGGCTCACATGCCTCACGAATGCTCTCTGATACTGCCTCCGGAATCGCCTTCGGGGACAGTGGTCCCTGGAACAAAAGATCAATAATAATCGAGCTATCATGCAGCTCCCGTGCGCGCGCTTCTTGCTCTGGTGTAAGGTTAAAAGGATATAGTCCATCTGTTGCGTTCATCGATGCTCACTCCTAGAAGTCAATGTGGGTTCCTTTGTGCGTGCGAATCGCTTCTTTGTAGATATAATTGGCTGCCGCTAAATCCTCGCAAGCAAGCCCTAACGATTTAAACAGGGTGATGGAGGTGCCTCTGCGTCTTCCTTCTTTCGAACCCACCAACAGCTCACCAATTTCGGCTAAAATGTGGTCCGCCCCAATCGCCCCCTCCTGCAGAGGGATCAGGTAATCACCCGCTTCGTTCACAGCGGATTCCGTGCGGTCCACGAAGAGCTCTGCTCGGCGCACCAGCTCGGTATCGAGCTCGCGATCCTTCGCTCGGCAAGCGCCTACGGCGTTCACATGCGCGCCTTCTTTTATCCACGCCCCCTGCACGATCGGCGTCGTCGCCGCCGTCACCGTGCAGATGATATCCGCATCGGCCACAGCCGCCTGTGCGGATTCAGCGGCCTCGACAGTGACAGCCGGATAGCGGCTTTCCGTCTCGGCCTTGAGCTTCTGGGCATGGGCCGGATTCGGTCCCCATACCATGATCTTCGTGATCGGGCGCACTAGCACCATCGCCTCGATATGTGTACGGGCCTGCTCGCCCGTGCCGATCACCGCAAGGGTCGCTGCGTCGGGGTTAGCGAGCAGCTTCGTTGCTACCGCGCTCACGGCTGCGGTGCGGATGGCAGTGATTTTGGTGCCATCGACAATCGCCTCCAATTGACCGTCGGTCGAATTGAACAGTGAGACAAAGCCTTGATGAGATGGATAGCCTTTTCCATGATTACCCGGGAATACGGTAATCACCTTGGCGCCAACCTTCTCATCCCTTTTTAAATACGTTGGCATCAGCCCCATCACATTGCCGCCTTCGAGCGGAACAACGGATCTTAACGCTTGCACGGCTTGTCCATTCGTCAAATCGGCGAGCACAGCTTCCATGATATCGATGCAAGCTGGCATCGTGAGAAGCTCTAGCACTTCAGTTGACTTGATCACTAACATCTTGGATCACCTGCTTTTATGTAGTTCATTCTATTATATCAAACTGAGCCGACCTAGACATCCATGACTGCACTACGATTTAGGCTTGCTGTCCGAGATACGGAACGACGTTCCGCTATTTCGGGTAAATGAGCGATATCCGTCGAGTTACGGAACGACATTCCGCTATTTCCACGAAAACAGCCGTTTTCAAGCAATTTTTTAGAAATAGCGTACTCACGTTCCGTATCTTTTGAAAAATAGCTATTTTGGGACAAATAGCGTCCCCACGTTCCACAACTTCCCCCATTACTAGATCGAACTAAAAAAAGCGCCCCTAAGGCGCTTTTTCTACCATATTTTCAATTTATCCAGCGCTCACTTTACGGTACTTGATGAAGCTGCCAATCCGCCATACACAAATGTATAAATACGCCATGACCATCGTCAACACGGCGAATTCCGTAGGATCCAAGCCTTTGAAATACTGGGATAATATCAAGCGGAACGCAATGACGGCAATGATCACATACTTAAAGTTGGGGTTTGGCTTCGCATATACGAAACCATCGTCCCGCTTCTCATACCCCGTATGGTACAGCATAATACTGCCTAATCCTACGCCGAGTACACCTGCACAAAGGAGTTCCCAAATCGCCGGGAGATGAAAAGGATGATCAGGTATATTTGTCAGCGAGCTCAGACTAAGACCGAACACAATGAGAGCAGAAAGACCGGAATCAGCATACCTCTTCCTTTGTTCTTGATCGGCTTTGCTTTTCCTCGCGTTCTAAGCCAAATGACCAAAACGATAATCACAGCACCGATCCCATAACCGATGAGTGTTTCAGCATTCATACCCTAGTGCCCCTTTCGATGATTAGTTGTACCAAATTATAAAGTTACTTCTGCGAATTTACCTCCGTCTGGAGACCGACTCACGCACTTGGACGAAAAAAAGCACCCCGCGGGGTGCTTTTTGTAACGCTGATATGTAGCTTAACCAGGTTATGATTGAAACATTTGCTTCACTAGCTCTTTATTCCGATTCTTGAATACTTGATTATGCGAGGAGACCATGGCGCTCTTCTCTGCTGTAGGCTGGATGTACTGTTTGGCTTTATTCACCGCATTCGCCGCATCCTGGAACGCTCCAGCAATCAGATGCACTTTCCCTGGATGATGAAGAATGTCACCTGCTGCATAAAGTCCTGGCACAGAAGATTCGCTGTTCGCGTTACCTGCAATATAGTAATTCTCAGCTCTCTCGATCTCGATTTCACTATTTTCGAGCAGCGTCGTATCGCGATCATAGCCATGGTTGATAATCACTTCATCTACATGAAATGAGGTCACTTCGCCCGTCTCATGGTTCGTTAGCTCAACGCGTTCAATGGATGCGTCCTCCCCAGCAGCAAAAAGCTTCGTAATCGAAGTGTTCAAATAACACGCCACGGAACTATTCTGGAGCTGCTTCACTTGAGCTTCGTGCCCTGTCAGCTGATCTTTGCGATAGCTCAAAATGACCTGCTTCGCAAAAGGCTCCAGCTCATTGGACCAATCTACAGCTGAGTTACCGCCGCCAGAAATGACGACAGTCTTGTTCTTAAAGCGCTCCAGCGACTTCACCGTATAGTTCAAATTGGACACTTCGTAGCGCTCTGCGCCTTCGATCTCCAGCTTTTTCGGGTTGAGGATGCCGGAGCCGACAGCGACGATTACGGTCTTGGAGTAGTGAAGCTGCCCCGATGTCGTGCGCAGGACGAAGATATCATCTTCGTTTTTTGCAATAGCTTCAACCTTCTCATTCAAAACAACCTCAGGGCTGAACGTAAGGCCTTGCTCAACAAGCTGAGTGATCAGCTTCGCTCCAGGTGTCGGCGTGATGCCGCCTACGTCCCAGATCATTTTTTCGGGATAGACATGTATTTTTCCGCCAAGCCGCGGCTGGAATTCAATAATTTTGGTCTTCATTTCACGAAGTCCACTATAGAAAGCCGAGTAGAGTCCTGCTGGCCCCCCGCCAATAACTGTTACATCAAACAATTCGTGCTGCTCCATATACGTCCACTCCTTGCCCCACTAATTGCGATTGAGAATCATTATTAATGAATCATACTGCGTTTTGTGCATTTTTTCAACTATCTGACATCGATTTTACCGGCATTCCCACGATAGCTCCAACGCCATAGCTTCGCTTGTGATACGAGATCTAGGTCTCTACCAGCTCAAACATGGTTATTGGGTGGCAGTGGGAGAACAGTTTTGTTTCCGGGGTTTTCCCCCTAAAAGGAGCTCGTTCTCCCGGCTACCGCCATCTTATACCGAACCTAAAAAAAGGCCAACCAGATATTTTTGGTTGACCTAATAATACGAAGAGGAGCTCTGCCGCTAAGCAGACTCCTTAACTATCGTTCTCCATCCCGTTCATGCAGCGCAGAGGATGAAAATGAAAAAAGATTTAAACCGTCAATACTGCTACTACGTCTGGGAGAGGAATGTCGATCGTCTGACTCCTTTGATAGACAAAAACTTGGGCTATTGTAAGGAACTCAGTCCGAAGACTTGAAACACTAGGCTACAATGTTACAACTTTCGAAGTTTCCTGATTTACGGATTTACTGATCACCAATTTCCTTTTCTTCGACAGCTAGTTTTTAATTTTCATGGTGGTTGAGTAACGGAACTAAGTTTACTGAGATATTGATCTACACAATAGTACGTTTTTAACTTTATTTTTAACTACGAGCACAGGCGCCACTATACTATACCTATACCTTCATAGTCAAAACCAATTTCACGCAGCTCGATTGCCGGCAAAAAATTGCGTGTGTCCAAGATATAAGAAGTTTTCATCGAATTGTATATTCGCTTCCAATCTAATCGTTGATAATCATTCCAATGCGTCAATAGAACGAGCGCGTCTGCACGATCAGCAGCATCTTCGGCATTGTTACAATAGTGAATGGGCAGATCTTCATGCATACTTTGAAACATTCTCATCCCCTTCGGATCATGGACTCTTATCCTTGTCCCAAACTGAAGAAGTTTGTTAATAATAATAATTGCTTGCGTTTGACGCACGTCATCCGTATCCGGCTTAAATGTTAACCCTATAATTCCGATTGTCCTACCGTTTAAGCTTTTTAATTTCCGTTGAATCTTTTGCACGCAAAATTGGTACATTTGATGGTTAGATTCGACTGCTGCTTTAACGACGGCGAGCTCCCGCCCGTATTTTTGGCTGGTCGCTAATAATTCCCCCGTATCTTTGGGAAAACAGCTACCGCTCCAACCACTTGAAACCTGCAGAAACTTCTCGCCGATTCGCGAGTCGAGCCCCATCCCTCTTGCAATATCTGAAATGTTTGAGCCGAGTGCTTCTGATAATCTTGCGATTTCATTAATATAGCTTATTTTAACGGCTAAAAACGCATTTGAAGCATATTTGATTAGTTCCGCACTTTTCCCATCGGTTTCAAAATAGACGGGTTTCTGTCGATTCTTGTCTATTTCAAATGGTAAGGAGCTCATAACGTCCTCATTATTATAAAGCCGCTCAACGAAAGGTCTATACAGCTCCCTCATGATCGTTCTTGCTCTTGAATTTATTGTACCAATCACAATGCGATCAGGAAAAAAAATGTCTTCTAGTGCAAAGCCTTCCCTCAAAAATTCAGGGTTACTAATGACAGCATATTGCTCCTCTGCTTTCAATCCTGACGCCTCTTCAATGATCATGGTAACGAGATCGGCAGTACCGACCGGAACCGTAGACTTGTTAACGATGACTGTGAATCGTTGTGTGTTCAAATTCTCTCCTATTGAACGGGCAGCAGCCTCCACAAAGCGCAAGTCTGAGGTACCATCACTAAGTGAAGGCGTACCAACACATATAAATACAACGTCCGCATCATTCACGTCATGATACGAACCGGATGCTTTCAACGATTTACCGACCTTTTGCTGTATAAGCGAATCAAGACCGGGTTCAAAAATGGGACTTCGACCTGCGTTTATACAATCTACCTTGTTCAAGTCAATATCGATAACGGTCGTATCATATCCTACGATCGCAAATGCGGCAGCCGTTACACTTCCGACATAGCCTGAACCTACGCATACCACATTCATGCTCCCCTCTCCCCTCCTTCTGACTCGTTCCACTGCGAATGGTATATCCCAATAGTCCTTAAAAGCCCTTCCTCTAAAGTGATTTGAGGCTCCCAATTGAGGAGACTTTTAGCTTTACTAATAGCCGGACAACGTAGCTTAGGATCATCCTTCGGGAGGTTATGAAACGTGATGCGGCTATTGGAATTTGCCAGCTTCTTTACAAGCTCCGCAACTTGTAACACAGTGTAATCTTGGGGATTACCAAGGTTAATGATTTCTCCTGTAGCCGAATCCTTTTCCATCATCACCATAAGTCCTTGTATCGTATCATCTACAAAGCAAAAAGACCTCGTTTGACTTCCATCCCCGTAGACGGTAATATCTTGCCCCCTTATGGCCTGGTTCACAAAATTTGAAATCACTCGTCCGTCGTCGTTACGTAGATTCGCCGAATAAGTATTAAAAATACGTGCAACTTTTACACGTACTTTAAATTGATGATAATACTCATAGCAGTATACTTCACCGAGTCTTTTGGCTTCATCATAACAGGCTCTGGGTCCCCATGTATTGACGTTACCCCGATATATTTCTTGCTGTGGGTGCATTTCTGGATCTCCATATGCTTCGCTTGTACTGGTATAAACCATTCTTGCTCCATTGGATCTAGTCAGTTCTAACATATTTTTAGTTCCAATTGTGTTGACTGCGATTGTTTCGAGAGCAGCAGATTGATAAAATTTAGGGGATGCTGGGGAGGCTAGATGATAGATTTCTTCAACCCCTACCAACTGTTTCATATTTAAAATAGCTTCTGAAACGATATCCATCTGGATAAACATAAAATTTGCACTTTTTTGTAACCCTGAAAGATTGCTGATTTTACCGGTAAGCAAATTATCGATTCCGATAACCTGGTTTCCGTCGGCTAGCAGCTTTTTGGTCAGACACGAACCAAGAAATCCAGCCGCACCCGTCACAATGACTTTTTTCAAAGGATCTACTCCCTTCGATCATTTTTTTCGGTGCTTTCAACAAATTTATGCAAGAATTGTTTGAACTTCTCTTTTACCTTGTCGTTTTTATAAGCTAACTCAACATTTGCCTGAAGAAAACCTAGCGTATCGCCAATATCATATATCTTTCCTTCGTACTCATAAGCCCATAACAATTGTTCCTGTGCTAGATGCTGCATGGCATCTGTTAATTGAATCTCTCCGCCTACTCCGATCTTCATTTCCTCTAAAAAATCAAATATCTGCGGTTCTAAAATATACCTTCCTATAATGGCTATATTAGAAGGAGGATTCTCTATGGGTTTTTCAATCAGATCAGTAACAAGAGTTAGCCGGTCGCTTACTTGGTTACCTTTGATAATTCCGTACTTGCTTGTTTCCAACCAATCTACCCTTTCGACACCGATTATCGATGATTGCTTCTCTTTATAAACATCGATTAACTGGTGTAAGCATGGCACTCGACTGTCAATAACCATATCCCCTAATAGGACCG
The DNA here is from genome assembly GCF_056402415.1 of Paenibacillus sp. P4_A9. Taxonomy (NCBI): domain Bacteria; kingdom Bacillati; phylum Bacillota; class Bacilli; order Caryophanales; family Paenibacillaceae; genus Paenibacillus; species Paenibacillus sp. P4_A9. Next base: position 34,682 of record NZ_JBFUHL010000004.1, on the reverse strand, counting down.
CAAAGGGCTCATTACCAATAAACTTACGAGCTACCCAAATAGCATGACCGAGTCCGAGTGCCCGCTCCTGTCTGACATAATGAATATCAGCTAACGAGCCGATTTCCTTAACAAGCCTCAACAGATCTATTTTTTTCTGCTCTTTCAGCGTTAATTCAAGCTCATTATTGTTATCAAAATGATGTTGAATCGAACGTTTGCTGTCCCCGATTACAATGTAAATGTCCTGAATTCCTGATTGTACGGCTTCTTCCACGATATATTGAATCGTAGGCTTATTGACGATAGGCAGCATCTCTTTTGGTATGGCCTTAGTCGCTGGAAGAAATCGAGTACCCAGTCCAGCAGCAGGAATAATGGCTTTACGAATGATCTTGATTGAAACTCCCCMTTTCCCGATGCTCCGCTAATATAATCGTATGTAGGTGAATGAGGCCGTGCTATCAGCTAATGTACGCATGAAAATAGTTTAAATAGAATTGATGCAAATGCCGTGCCACGTCACAATGGATAAGCATATAAGTGAAATAGCCTTGGGGAAGAAGGGACGATGAACCGCGATGAGTATTGAAGTTAGCATTATTATGATTACGCATAATAAGTATCCGCAAAATTTATATTCGTTATATGCTTTGGAAAAGCAAACATTTGACCCTAAGAAAATGGAAGTAATCCTCGTGGATGATGCTTCAACAGATAAAACGCTGAGGCTGAGAAACTATCATCCCCCATATGATTTTCGAATTATTCGCAATGAACAGAATGTAGGGCGATCAAAAGCCAAGAATATCGGAGTTGAAGCTGCTATCGGGGAAGTCCTCATCATATTAGATGCAGAGATGATTCTGGACCCTACGTACGTAGAACAACATTATAATCTCCATAAAGCCGACCATAATTTAGTAGTAACCGGTTGCTCCAGACATTACAACACCTTCACAGTTTTAGATAAAAGATTTAACATGAAACAATTAAAGCTGTTCAAGCAAATGAATCGTAAAAAAAACTTCCGAAAACTGAGATTGAGGAACCTAAGAATGCTCAAGAAATACTCGAAACAAAGACTATTTAAGAAAAAGAGCATTCTTCTGCAAAAATATAAGAAATATGCGTACCCAGCTCCCTTCTTTAAAGCGATCATAGACCGCTTTGGCGTGCATTATGAAGGATTTCATTTGCCATATATTTTTGTAATTACCCATAATATTTCCGTCAGGCGAAGCACATTCTACAAAGTTGGACCGTTTGACGAAGGTTTTCAAGGTTGGGGATGCGAGGACTGGGAATTTGGCTATCGCTTATATAGGCATGGTGTAAAAATCATTGACAACCCGAATGTTAAGGTTTACCACCAAGAACACCCCCGTAATCTCGGGAACCAAGATAAAGACTGTTTGATCAATTATAAATATTTCTTTACTCGGCATCCTGAATTTGATGTAGGTGTACAATCATTATGCTGGATCGGTAAAAACATGTTTGAAGTCAATGAACTGGTAGTTGAATATAAAGCAATGATTCTTCAATATCCGCTACAATACCTCAATCTTGTTCAAGCATTTCAAATTTTGTTTGAGAATATTCTAACCTTGCTGATTCACGACATGCCCGTAAAAAATCTCATGAATGTATCGGAAACTATGCTTGATGAACACTGGAAAAATGCTTTTCTTACGGAATTGAATCTCCTGAGATCCTCGAAGGAATATACCAAGCTGCTCACACTCATGGAGTGGTTGATAAGTAAATAAGAGGAGGAGTCAAGATGTACATCTCTGTTGTTATGGCCGTATATAACGGTGAGAAGTATATTGAGGAAGCTATCCATAGTATATTAAATCAAACGTATTCACAATTTGAACTTATTATCGTTAACGATGGTTCTTTTGATCGAACGCGAGAGATACTAGACGCAATTCTAGATCATCGAGTTAAAATTATTCATGCTGAAACTAATCAAGGAGCAGCGGCTTCACTTAATTTGGGTATTGAGCATGCTTCAGGCGATTGGATCGCGATTCATGACGCGGATGATATCAGTGAACCAACTCGGTTAGAGGAACAGGCAAGTTATTTGCAGTCACACCCTGGCAGTATAGGTGTAGGTTCTTTGATATTAGGTCGAATAGGAAATGAGGTAGTAAGCAGCAATCCTGAAGTTGAGTATTATAATCTCATGCTGAAAAAGGAACAAATTTATAATTATCGGTTATTTATGTGCTATTTGTGCCATGGCTCTGTCATTTTCTCGAAGAAAGCTTTCTACGATGTTGGGCGATATAATCCAAAATATAAAATTTCTTATGATTATGATCTTTGGTTGCGATTGTTCGATATTTCACCCATTGAGAAAATACCAAAGGTCTTATATCACTATCGGCTACGTAAAGACTCCTTAGGAAAACAAAATACCAACAACACGATCGCAGAGTTAATGACGATTTCATCCCGCAGTATTTACAACAAGATTCTCCGTGAAAAGAAAAAACAGCCTGTCCTAACAATTGTTGGCTCAAGAAGAGGATGTTCATTCTTTAAAAACCATGTGGGTAAGGAGTTTAAAAAACTAAATTATGTCCGAGTAATTACGAAAAAAGACTTCAGAAAAATAAGTTTACTGAATAAAAAAGGCAAGCATCATGCGGCGGTGATATTAAACAACCGATTATCAAAAGCAGTATATACGTATCTCCTGCGCAGAGGTTTAGGCAGGAAAAAGAAACTATTTAAAATTTGGAATTATAGATTTTGAAATATTGCGCTCCCGAACCACCAAGCAAAGTGGTCCGGGATTTTTTTGATTCAAGTATTCCAACGATCTTTATTTTCAAGATAGATCTGTTCCATAATTTGAGGTGCGGGGATTTGAATATTCCAATTCGGATAATGATTCCGAAACTTTGTCATATCGGTAATATACCAAATGTGATCACCCATCCTAGGGTGGTCACTATAGCAAAAGTTTAATTTTTTCCCAGTAATTTGTTGGACTAACTCGATCGTTTCAAGAATGGAGATGTTTGAATCACGCCCACCGCCAAGATTGTAAACTTCCCCTCCTCGCCTCGGATTTTGAAAAAACGTATGAAAGGCAGCGACAACATCGCTCGAATGAATTATATCTCGGACTTGCTTCCCCTTGTATCCGAATATGGTATAAGAACTGTTCGTCATGGCACACTTTAACAGATAATTGATGAAACCATGCAGTTGCACCCCGGATTGCTTGGAACCACTTAATACCCCTCCGCGGAAACAGACAGTTTTTAACTGAAAATAACGGCCGTATTCCTGTACGATGATATCCGCTGCAAGTTTTGAASCTCCAAACAAAGAATGTAAACACTGGTCTACACTGAATGTTTCAGGTATTCCATTATAGAAGGGATGCTTGGAATCAAGCTCCCATCGACTTTCTTGCTCCAAATACGGTAGATCATTTGGACGGTCGCCATAAACTTTATTCGTCGAAGTAAAAACAAATACGGATTCCGGACAATACAAACGCATCATCTCAAGCAGATTAAGCGTCCCATTAGCATTAATATGAAAGTCTGTTAACGGCTCTCTGGCAGCCCAATCATGGGACGGTTGAGCAGCAGTATGAATGATGAGTTCAATATCTTGCTTATAACTCGAAAAGATTTTGCTAAGTGCATGGCTATCCCGAATGTCAATGTCATAATGAACATAGTTGGTTCCTAAGTTATTCTCAAGTCGCTTACGGTTCCATTTTGTTGTTCCCTCAGTGCCAAAAAAGTCTTGACGCATATCGTTGTCAATGCCAAGGACACGGTAGCCCAAGCTCGCATAAAATTCGGACGCTTCTGATCCAATCAGCCCTGCAGAACCTGTTATCAAAACAACTGACATGACAATACCTCCATTAATTGTTTTGGATCAATTGAAAGATCGTCGAATCCCCTCCAATAATGATGTGGATTTTCTCTATTTCCGACGATCATGCGGTATTTTAAATCCATTAATCTACTGATTTGCCAATAGTGCGGCTCCATAAAACTTGGTGTGAATAATTCAATCACTCTTGTTTTTGGCTGACAAAAAACGAGATTGGCGAGCCCAGCTCCGTGTGGAGCAACGATGACTTTTGCGGAATAAAACAATCTGATTTGCTTATCTAAAGGCAATGTTTCCAATTCGACGCATTTAAAACCATACTTTTCTAATAGACCGACTATTTCCACTTCATTAACAACTCTTCTATAAGATTTCCGTCTGATGTAAATCCGCTCATATCCGTCTTCAATTTGAAAGGCCATATGGGGTAAAAGTAAATTTCTTACATACTTGCAGGACCACGCATTAGGTAAATTAACATAAGATGGAATGATTAGCTTTCTTGCAGATAAATGAAAGCGGTCATGCGGTTGAATCAATTTTTCTGCTGTTATTCCACATGCAGCAAGTGTTTTAAGCTGAAATGGCAACGAACGGTGGTTAACGATGTATTTGTCTATTTTGGTACGACTCTTTTGTAGCAGATGAATGCGAGCTATTGCTTCTAATAACCAATGATAGTAATTATTGGAAGCTGGATGATTGAGCAGAGCCACTGTTTTATCGGTTTTGATAATTGGTGGCAGCTTACTTTCCTGAAAAACGGAATGTTCTGGTGGTAGTTTCGCCCATTCAACCGAAACGTCCCATAATAGTTTATTATCTGGTGAAATTACAGCCCGTTCCCCCAACACGCGTCCGTTTGGTATGATTGCAACAAATGCCCTGTTGCTGAATCTGGGTTTATCGACGAGCAATTGCAATTCTTCCTCTCTCTCAACCTTGGGGATAGGAATTCCCGGATAAATCTTGTATAACAATTTTTCATTCTGCGTCTGTTTGATCCAATCTAGTGTTGATTCATAAAAGTCTGAAGGAGGCATCAATTCATTTGAATCTACCATGATTATTTGCAACTCCTTTAGTGGTCAACAACTCTTTCCTACATATTATGAATACGGCGTATCAAGGACACGGCTATGGCATAAGAACAGCCTCGTCAGGCTACGCTCGATTTTATTGCCAATAGTATATATGATTATAAGATCCTTTTTAATAAATCTACTACCTATAACGGACGTTTTTCAAAGAATATAGAAACAACAAACCATTTGACCTACTTCAAACAGTCAAGTGGTTTGTTCATATTGTAAGAAGTTTTTCAATTCCATTATCCAGTATAATTTTAGGTTTCCAACCTAATTTTCCAAGCTTTTCGATACAAAGTACATTCCATCTCAAATCTCCATCTTTCGCGGGCACATATTGGGGTGAGGTTGAACTGTGATTAGCCCCCAATATGATTTTTATGAGATCATTTAATGAAGTTCCACGCTGTGTTCCAACATTAAATACAGCATTCGATATTCTATCCAGCTGTAGAAACAGCATATTGGCTTCAACCACATCGTCTACATGAATGTAATCACGCACCTGCTCCCCATCTCCGAATACAACAGGCCTCTCCCCTCTACTCATATGGTCAAGGATAATCGAGATAATACCTGACTCACCAAGTGGATTTTGACGGGGACCATAGACGTTGGAGTATCGTAAAGTGGTCCATTGATATCCATAAATGTCAGAGTACATACGAACATATTGTTCGGCTGTGAATTTATTGATTCCGTAGGGTGATATTGGCTTGCAGTAACAAGACTCTGAAATGGCCTTCCTAGGCGTATTCCCATATATTGCCCCTCCGGAAGAAGCAAAAATGATCTTCTTCACTTTTGCGCTTCCGGCTGCGCGAAGTAACCGAACAGTATTCGTTACATTCGTTTCGATGTCAATACAGGGTTGTTTTATAGACAATCTAACATTTGCTTGCGCTGCATGGTGATTAATAAGATCAGGCTTCCTATCGCACAAGATTTCTTCTAGCTGAGGATCAGAGAGGCTTATCATTACATATTCAGCATTAGGATTTCTGTAATCTTTGCTCCCTGTGGATAGATCATCCAAAACTATGACTTCATGGCCCATATCGACATATCGATCAACTAGATGTGAACCAATAAAACCTGCTCCTCCTGTAACTAAAATTCTCATATTCCGCCCTCATTCACACGATATTTATAATTCTGCATATTGAACTAACTCTAGTAAACGACCTATATTCACGGTAAAATCTGATGATGTAAGACTGGATTGCTCAACTTCGTTAACTAAATAATAATAATCCAAATGAACATGATTGCTAATCATCCAGTAGTAAGAGGGCATGTATTTGGGAGAAAAGAGCTCGATTACCTTCGTCCCTGGTTTGCAAAATACCAAGTTGGCAAGGCCCGCACCATGTGGAGCAATGATAACTTTTGCATTAGAAAATAATTTCACTTGCTCAGCTACCTTCATAGACTCCAACGTAACTTTTTTAAATCCGAATACATCTAATTGTTTGATGATTTCTTCCTCATTTATTACTTTGCGGTATGTTGCATTCTCTCGACTAATGTAGATATATTCATTTTTCTCCGAATGATCGGTATCGTTTGTAAGCAGAAATTCTCTTCTAAGAAAATCACATGCCCATTTGGGAATGACGCGTGGTCTTACATAGGCGTCAGGTTTTATAATATAACGGCATATTAACGAAGGCACTACGAGTTTTCTGGCTTGCAAGTCAACCCGGCTATCGATTAATTTCTTGTTGGATATCCCAAGAACAGCAAGTGTTTCGTCTTGAAACGGAAGAGTCTTTTTACGATTCATGACATATTTATCAATCTCACTACCGCTTTGGCGAAGCAATTCAATTCGTGGCAACACGTCAAACATCCAATGGAAATAGTTGTTAGAGGAACAAAAGCTAAGCACAGCGACAGTTTCAGGGATATATTTATAAGGGCGAGCTTTCCATGTTCGGTACGCTTCCCGTTTTTTTATTGGTTTAAGATGCTCTCCAGAGAATGCAAAAGAAACGTCTTGCAGCAGTTTATATTTTGCTGTGAGAACAAAATCTTTCTGCCTACATACACGACCATTATTCAGTACGACAACAAATGAGGCCGGCGACCTCACCGTACGGGACCGAAAGTTTTCGTGAATGTCAGGAACTAATCGTTTTGCTTCCGAATAATGATTGGTTTCATTGCGATAATATGTTGTATTTTTTTCTCCTACTCGCTGTAACTTTGAATTCCTGGCAGTAAGATACTTCCACGTTGTACGAATAAACCAATTTGGATTACTCCTCGTGATTTTTATTTTGCGTATGCTCACCACCCCATTTATACGCTTCAAGTTGCTAAGATTATATTCAAACCGTACTCAGATTGTTACAGGGATTGGAATCCTGCCGTTACGGCAATACGAGATCCCCTGCGAAACAAAAAGAGTGCCAGCAGTAGCGGTATCATTCAGAGAAGCATTTAGCGGCGTAACACCCTCTGGACTAGGCAGCCAACCGAGCCATGAGCTCGCACAACGGAACAAAGCAGCTTTAATGAGTGTACTTGGGACTTATGCCATCACGAACGAGCGATTGGATGAGGTGTCTAACTTCTATTGTTACAACGGGCTGAAAACAGCAACTTGGCAATAGACCTCAGCTACTGCAACTGCCATCGTTACCGATGGTGTCGTGACCGGCGTTACGATCAACAACCCAGGGGCTGGCTATTCGTCCACACCTACGGTTACGATCACAGGACCTACTGGCACCGTAACGGCCAAAGCCGTGGTGACTTATACGCAAGATTTTAAGACGAATGGAAGTATCACCTCGATTGCCCTCAATTAAATACGATGGAGCTTGTCACAGTTATTCTGCGGCGAGCTCCTTTTTTATGTTGAAATTTACCACAATTGGCACCATTCACTCTCTTAGCCGCCTTGTTTCCGCACGAAGATTGGTAGTATGATAGGGGGATACTTAAATTAACCAGAGGTAAATTAAACGATGAAGATTAGAGATTGGGACATTAATTTAAAAATCCGCCTCGGCGGAGAAACCGCTTTTAACATTATTTTTTGGGCTTTCTTTCCGTTTTTATCAATCTATTTTGCCAATTCATTCGGTAAAGGCTGGACGGGCATTCTTCTGATCTTGTCGCAGGCGCTATCTGTCTTCGGCAATTTGCTAGGCGGCTACAGCGCGGATCGATTCGGGCGAAAACGGATGATGGTGATCGCCGCTTTGGGACAAGCTTTCGGCTACGGGATCTTTGCCTTGGCCGCTTCTCCGTGGATCGCCATGCCTATGATCAGCTTCATCGGCTTCAGTATTGCGAGCTTTTTCGGCTCCTTGTACTGGCCTGCCAGTCAAGCGATGGTGGCGGATGTCGTGGATGAAAAGCATCGCGCCAGTGTGTTTGCCATCTTCTATACAACTGCTAATATGGCTGTCGTAGTAGGACCTTTACTCGGTTCCCTCCTCTATAAGGACAATCCGTATCTCGTGCTGGCCGCGGCTTCCGTGATTTGCGTCTTACTTGCACTTATGATGTCACAGCGTTTACACGAAACACTGCCCAAGCAGCTAGCCGATCGCCATCGCTCACAAGCTGACGCGCCTTGGTACCACGCCATCGCTGTGCAGCTTCGCGACTACAAAATCATTGCAACGGACCGTGTATTTCTGTTGTTCGTCATAGCTGGTGTGCTGCTTTCTCAGACTTTCATGCAGTTGGACTTACTTTTTCCCGTATTCTTGGAAGAAACTATGCCGTTGACGACCATTTTCTCTTACAACGACTGGGATCTCCAGCTAACGGGTAAGCAGCTATTCGGCTTGATCGTCTCTGAAAATGGCCTTTTCGTAGCTCTGTTTACCGTCATCGTGACCAAATGGATGCTCGCGTACCGCGATCGCTATGTGTTCATCGGCGGGGCACTTTTCTACGCGCTGGGCATGGTGATGTTCTGCCAGATGTCTACCTTCTGGGGCTTAACCATCGCGATCGCCGTCTTCACGCTTGCCGAGCTCATGTCCGCAGGACCGCAGCAGGCATTCGTTTCCAGATTGGCGCCAGGCCATATCCGCGGTCAATATTTCGCAGCCTCCAGCTTGCGTTATACGCTTGGGCGCACCATCGCACCGCTATCTATCCCAATCAGCAGTTGGATCGGCTTTACTTGGACGTTCATCTTGTTGGCGGCATTAGCTGTCCTGTCAGCTGCCATCTACAACATGATGTTTAATCAGTATGATAAGCAAACTGCTGCGCAGTAGGCGAAGTTGAAAATGAAAAAGCACCCGCAAGGGTGCTTTTTTTGATGTTAAATATGGTTGCTGGGCGTTCCATCTTCTCTTCCCTACTTTTTCTCACAAGCAACGCCATCGCTGTCGCCATCCAGCTTCGAGCTGTAGCCAGGCTCGCCTTTTTTGATGTTATACGCACCAGCCGCATTGGCCTCCTTGCAGGAGTTGTAGCTGACGGACGATTTTGGCTGCGACGTAGCGTTTGCTTTAGGTGTAGCCGATGGTGCTGCTCCCCTTCACCACACCCTCATGAAACCCATCCTCCTGCGCATAGTTCTCTACGCTCCAAATGTTCACTGCTTTTTGCTGGGCTGTCTTCTGAATCGCTCGAAATTGATCTACATATTTCACATTCGGCGGATAAATATACGCCACGCGAGCGTAGCCATTTTCGAGCAGCAGCTCGTTGAACATCTTATCCCCGATGTATAGGTAGCACAGTAATCTGCCATATTTATCCCGCTCCGATACATCCAATTCAAGCTGGACGTCCTTGCCCGTTAGCATCGTTTTCGCATAGTTGGACGCGTCCAATGCAAAAGGCTGAACTGGTTTCTCGGGATCCACGCTTTCTGGCGTATCTACAAGGAGTAAGCGAATCGTCTCTTCTTTGGCTTTGCCACCCTCGGTAAATGACACTTTCATCGTGTCGCCGTCGACCACCCGGACTACTTTGGCTTCGATACGATTAGTAGGCGCAGGCTTGACTGACTCCTTAGCGGTTGCCTTGGCTGTCGCCTTGGCAGACGCGGCCGCGGAAGGTGATACGCTCACCGTAGCCGCAGGTGTTGCTCTTTCCGTATCCACTTGTGACGACGAACAAGCAGACGCAACCATCATAAGCAGCACGAAGATGCCTGCGCGGATGATTTGTTTTTTACTACTTAAACCAAGGATTGCGTTTACCATTTAGTTGTACCTCCATATGATGACTGTTCTATAGGTATACGTGCGAGTTAGTCTCTTATTTATATTCTGCCAGAACGCATGGTTTAAGCAGTTAGTATCAAAGGTTTTGAAGCGATCTCCGTTGTCCGTCTCTAAAAAATGGATTTTATCTAGTAAGTCTAACATGGATTTCAGGTCGAGTGAAGGCATTCCAGCTAACATGCGTGAGCTAATGACAGCTGACATGCGTGTGGAATGGCAGGCTTATTGCTTGGAATAGATGATTGAAAAAATCACCCCCGTGGGTGATTTTTTCTTTTAAAGATCTAGCTCATAATGGGTATCTTTAAATTTTCGAAAAGGCTTACTCCCATTAAGCGCATCAAATAACAGCTCCTCAGGGTCCTGATTCTGTTCGCTGGGTAAACTTCGTCATCACATTAAAGGCCTCATTTGAATCTATTTTGGGGATGTCGATATAACGTTCGTCGTTCTCCTCATCATCCCAATCGATACTCGGTTCCCCAGTGAATGCCTGTATTCCAGCGTCTATGCCGCGCGGCAAGCTGAATTGACACACCGAAGCTGGATTTTCCAGCTTCAATGCCGCGAGACTAGCTGAACTGACACACCGAAGCTGGATTTTCCAGCTTCAATGGGCGCGTCCAGCTGATCTGACAAAAAGCACCCATCAGGGTGCTTTCGCTTTCATTACGTCACTAAGGCGTGCCGCCTCGATAAGACAGCGCCAGATCCAGCACATGGCCCGCTTCATCATACGAGCCAATATCCGTCTTCCGATTCCCATCAAAATCAGCGACAACACCCAGTCTTTCTTTCCCTTGTGCCCAAGGACCTAATTCATTATCCAGTGGCTGGAAGCGATTCTCACCCTCGTTCTGGAACACTCGCCACATACCGGTCTCAGCGGTGTAGGCAATCAGATCGCTTCGCCCGTCACCATTCGCATCGCCAACCAGCAACTGGTCTCTTTTTCCAAAGGAAACTCCTCTTGCCGCTTGGGGCGCAGCGAATCCCCCGTTCCCTTGGTGATACAGAATGGACACCTGCTTCTCCTTATGTGAGACACACAGGATATCATCGACAGCCGGGTCCTTGAATTTAGCTGCGAAAATTTCAGTATCCTCAGGCAGCGAGAAGTCCGACTCTGTAAATGATATTTGCTGATTACTCAGACGGACTTGCACGAGGCCTTTTTCCCCTTTGGCGATTAAGCCTATACCATCGGTAAATTGCAGTGATCGCATGGAGCTAAGACCTGCCGGCAAAGTGCCGATTGTTTTCAATGGCAGGAACTGTCGCTTATCCGCTAAGGCCACACGTACAGAGCCCGTATCGGCGTTATAAGCTACCAGATCTTGCTTGCTATCGCTATTAACATCGACGAGCAAGAGCTGATCTTCAGACGCAAACGTCTCTCTTAACCATACCTGTGAAGCTTCTTGCTGGCGATTCCTCGGAGGATCGTAGCTCCCGGGAATAACCAGAATACGATGCATTTGGCGCACGACCACATCCGCATGCCCGCGACCCGTAACATCGCCTAGCAACACATTTTGCAGCTTCGTTCTAGATGGTAGCATCACTCGATGCGCAGGGGTGAAAGGCACCATATCGTACAGCGACATCCAGCGATAGTCTAGCTTCTTGAAGCCAGTAATTAATTTATGGAGAAAGGAAACGGTGTCTCCTTCTTTATATTGATAGACAGGGAGGCCGTCCTTCTCTTCAGGTTTGCCATCTGCGTCTACGACAGGCTCCAGATGCTTAAATTCCAAGAACGGATGAAAGTAAAAGGAGGCTAGCCCATCGTCCGTCGCGGCCTTCTCTAACATCTCATCAACCGATTTAGCATCGCTTACATAGCGATATGGCGCTGGAATATAGACAGAGCCCAAACTATCTTGACCGAACGTATTGATCGTATCATACGTACTAAGATCGTCACGAGCGTTTTTGGCATAGAGATCCGGTTGATACATCAGTCCGACGAAGGAACGGAACACGGCCTCTTGCTCAAGGGTATCTTTATAGTGAGGAGACTCCCAGAATGCCGGATGCAAGTCTGCTCTAGCAAAGGCAGCTAAACTCTCTTTCATTCGTTCTGCCGCATAGGAGATTTCCTGCGTTTCGGGTGCATCTTTAATATTAAACTCAGAGCCCGTTCCTGAATTCTGCTCGCCATCTGAACGATACGTCTCTCCATACTGGTGGCGATATCCATGCATCCCCAATACACCGCCTTGATGCTCTGCCTGTTGGAGAAGTTTAATAAATGCGCTTACAATTTCGTCCGGATTAGGGTCGTCAATCCCCTTTTCCTTCCAGACACCGTCGTCTTGCAGGCTCATCCTTCTTGGAATCACAGCGACATGAAAGGGCACATGTTCAGACGCAACATAGTTTATCACGGCTCGCAATTTCCCGAGACCTTCGAGTGTATTGTAATCGCCGCCTAGCCCGACATCTTCCAATCGGATCATAACATGGCGTTTACCTTCATTAGGAGAGGTGCTCGTCTTTGTTTCCGTTGGGATATAAGCCGCCAGCGCAACGACTGCGATGATGCCCCCAACGATACCTATTCCTATTTTCTTCCATAATTTACGTTTCACGCTTAACTGCTCCCCCAATATGTAAAACGTAGATTATCCCTATGATTTCGACATTTTCTCTTAAATTATATATGAATCTATGTCTTCTTACTATAAGAGTTTGAACTTAGGTTAAAAAGAAATAGACTAGGCACAGCAGGAATGGAAGCGTTGCCAATAAATTCTTCTCTTGATGAGACTCCTGTGCAGAAACCTACTCGTTAAATACGCAAAAAAGCACCCAAAGAGGTGCTTTTGTAAATTCGTTCTTCACACTGTGATAATATTCCAATAACATGTGCATCCTATAATAGAGATATCTTATTGTGACGGAGGCATCCTACTATGACAGCAAAAATAGGTTTCGTATTTTTCTGTATATTGTCCCTATCGGTTTTAGGTGTTGCTGCAAAAGAGAGTCAGCCAGAGAAGCATTCGGAGACACGTACGGATAACTACATCGTTCGTCCGTACTCGCCTGCCCTCTATGACTCCACGGAACAATTTGAATATGAATTTGAGTGGCAAAATGGGAAGATCCTCGCGAATCCATAGTAGAGCCTTGGCTGTCATATACACTAGCTAATAAAGAGAACCAAAATCCCCCCAACTCTCGCGGTCGGGGGGGTATTTTGCTTCTCACATCAATTGAACTTGATTTTATCCAGTTCATCCATGAATGCAGATCTATTCGGATATTTCAGCCGGAAATGCTGCGTTAACTCCATCGCACGATTTCCGCCATTCGCTTTGATCAATTTACGAATGATTTGACATACTTTCTGATATTGATTTCGTTTCGATGCGTTGGCTGCTTCTTCCGTGATATATGTCACAAACAGCCGATGAACTTCCTCTGCATACTCACCCATTAAATACGGGTAATATTCCACAATACAATTGATATTTCTTTGGACATAATTCAGCAGTCTCTGGTTCTCCTTCTCTTCTATAAGCAAGCGCCTATATAGAGAATCTGTATGCCAACTCCGACTAAGTTCAAGATCGTTCAAAATCCTCTCGCTTACAACTGGCCATTCATCCTTGCTATATAACTCTTTTAAGATCAAATAAAAGGAATATTCACCTTCGGATACAAATTCCTCTGCAAGCTCTATTTGTTTCTCCACTTGATGCGTACATGCGTAGATTTCGTAGCGACATTTTTTCCACTTATCAACCAACCCCGGATAACCTTTACTTGCATCCTTACGTTCGCCTTCATCAACTAACTGTAACGCTTTATCAAATTGTTGTTGTCTCATGGCATCATCAATTGCCATTTTGCGGAAATCGGAAAAATCGAGATGATCTTGTAAAAAAGCCGCTGCCGCTGCCGCATTATCAAACTTCTCAATCACCTGATACCGGAGTAATGCTGCTTGTTCAGCATCAAATGAGCTATAGGAGGAACTGTTTGTTTCCATATTCACTAATTTAGCAAGTTGCTGTTCCCACTGTGCCCTTTCCTTCTCATTCGCGATCAGCAATATAGCGCTTTCCATGAGTGATAATTGCCACTCACTCCATCCTTCGAGGTTGGAATGAAGTGACTCTTTTAAAAGTAACTGAAAAAGGTCCCGCCTATCCTTACTTGACATACTTTCGAGATCACTGGTTACAGCATCAACGAATCCCAGACACTGCTGAATGATTCCACCTACAATGCCATCCGAATCATCACACAACTGAAGCAAATCACCCATCTCGTGCAAGATGCAAAAGTTTATTTTGGCAGCGGCCAGATGTTGCCCACTTTCGAATACTTCTTCGGCCTTTGCCATAACCATCTCTGCTCCAACTACGGCCTTCGACACATCACGATACGCTACAAAACCATATCGGTCAGAGTTTTGCTTTACATATAATCGAATCATTTTTTTATAGGAGGTTAGTTCATTAGCCATGCTTACCTTGCGTATAGGCTTGGATTTAGAAGAATCTATGCTATTATTGATTTCTCTCACCTTCCTATGGTTCTATTTTCATGACTATGTCACATTATTATAACTACTTACATAATTCTATCTACTATAATTATAATATATAAATGTAATTCATTTTCCAACTACAACATGTATTGTTTCCTAATCCCAATATCGAGGTGATCCTTATGCAAGTAGAGATTTGGTCAGACTTTGCCTGTCCATTCTGTTTTATCGGCAAACGCCGCTTCGAGCAAGCCCTAGCGGGCTTTGCACACCGTGATCACGTTGAAGTTGTTTACCGCAGCTTCGAGCTAGACCGTCATGCTCCCAAAAGTGTCCCGCACGACGTCTACGATATGCTGTCTTCCAAGTACGGCATGAGCCGTCAAGAAGCTATCGCCATGAATGAGAAGATGCGTCAGCAAGCCGTTAGTGAAGGTATCGACTTTCAATTTAGCGGAATCGTGCTGACGAACACGTTCGATGCTCATCGTCTACGGCTATTTGCCGAGAATCTGGGGAAAGGTGCCGCAATATCGGAGCTGTTGTTCCTCGCTTATTTCAGCGAATCCAAAAATATTAGCGATCACAACATCCTTGCAGACATCGCAGAAGTCGTAGGGCTTGATCGCGAAGATGCCTTGTCTGTGCTCGCAAGTGATCAGTTCGCCCAACTGGTGCGGGCTGAGGAAGAGAATGGCAGCCGTCTTGGTATCCGAGGCGTTCCGTACTATGTTATCAACGGTAAACATGCGTTGTCCGGGGCCCAGCCAAGCGGTGTTTACTTAAACGCTATGCAGCAGCTGTGGGATGCCGAGCAACCGCCACAAGTTGTAGAATCAGCAAGCGAAGAAGCTTGTTTAGATGGCACCTGTGTCGTCCCGAACAAACCATAAGTAGCTCCGAATAAATGCAAAAAAATAGACCTCCTTGACCGATTGCGCTCAAGTGAGGTCTATTTTCGTTTGCTAATTGAGGGGTGCAACCAAGCCCAGGATGAATTCTTATTTGTCTGCTTGACCGCCCGCCGTTTTCTGAATGAGTGATATTTGCCCAGAATGAATGCCCGTGTGATACATCAAGCGGCCTACGGCTTCAAGCGGCGTGGATGCTCCAATACGGGACTCCACACTCTTCTGCCACGCTTCCTCTGGAAGCTCACGCATCGCTTCGATGAGGTGTTCGTTCGACTCTGTCAGTAGATCAACCAATTCTTGCAAATTCGTGAAAGATGGCTTGTCTGCGTCAGATTTGCGATTCTCCGGTATACTTTTCCCGAAGAACCATTCTGCGAACATAAACTCCACTTCCGCGTTATGATGCAGCAAAGCGCTGATGGATGAGGAACCCAACTGCAAGCTCAAATCCTGCTCAGGCAATGCCTTTACCGTTTTGTGAAACCGTCCTTGAATCGCTTGCCAGATCGGCAGTACTGTATCAAAAGTCATACGAATCTGATCTCCTTTACTTTCCTAGATTTCGATATTACGAGGAGCAGCTCGTTAGTTATTGACCGCATCTTTCTTTTTATCAATAACGACATGAGTGAATTTATTCGCTTCCAGATCCAGATCGAATGCCATACCGAAGCCAACGACATAACGGCCTTGCAAAGGTGTCATCTCAAACAACGAGAAGTCTAGTCCGCGTAGTAAATCGACCATTTTAGCACCGTGATCGGCATTGAATAGTTCGAAAATATCCTCGTGTCCATCATTGCCAATGTTCTCTGAACTACAGCTCCAACGAACTCGCTCTGTTGCAAATTTATTGTTCGTCTCGGATTCGTCGGCAATAAGGAGCACATCGACAAATTCATTGTTTTCCATATATCGATAATGATCAGCGATTTGGCTAATATAAATATACAATTTGCCATCTTTTTTAACGAAAGGTGCGTAGCTGATAAATGGCTTGCCATCCTCGTCAATTAAGCTCAAGATCAAGTTTTTACGCTTGGCAATAAACTGCAAGTAATTTTCCTTGTTTTTCTCAACATCGACTGGTTTCTTCTGCATATTGATTCCTCCATTTGAATGGTTGCTTAGTTATGGCTTCTATTTCACGGTACTTAACAAATGAATACGAGGATTCTGCTCCGTCCTAGCATAGTTCACTTCCGCATCCATACGGTACACTTGTCTGATCATCTCTGTCGTCATCACTTCACGCGGTGTGCCGTTCATCGCCTTCTCACCGTCTTGTACAACAACAATACTATCACTATAACAGGATGCTTGGTTGAGATCATGTAAAACCATGACAATCGTCATCCCCATCGTCTGGTTCAGCTCACGAACGAGTTCAAGTACTTCATGCTGATGCGAAATATCCAGATACGTTGTCGGTTCGTCTAGCAGCAAAATTTGAGGACGCTGCGCTAGCGCCATCGCAATCCAGGCCCGCTGTGATTCACCACCGGACAAGGAAGCAACCGTTCGATCTTTATAAGAAATCAGCTTCGTCTTTTCCAAGGCCCACTCGACGATCGCCATGTCCTCTTGGTCTAATTTCTCGAACCATTTTTTGTGCGGATACCTGCCATACGAGACCAGATGGACCACTGTCATATCGCTGGGTGCTTGGTTTTTCTGACTGAGTATGCACATCTTGCGCGCAGCTTGTTTGGAACTCAAGGTATTTATATTCACGCCATCGAGCGTTACCGTTCCCGCATGATAGGGAATAAGCCGTGAAACTGCTTTGAGCAGAGTGGATTTGCCCGAACCATTCGGTCCGATAATCGACAATACCTCACCCTGCTTGACTGAGAAGGAAAAGTTATGAATGACGCTCTTCTGTTCATATCGGATCGAAATCCCATCGACTGTTAACATATTAGAACGTTCTCCTTCTCATCAAATATAGAAAATAAGGTGCGCCGATAACAGCCATGAGAATGCCTGCTGGGATATCTAGTGGTGCGAACAAGGTCCGTCCGCCAGTATCTGCAAGCAACAAGACGAGCGCTCCAAGTCCCATGCTCATCGGCAGCTGATATTTATAATCGGAGCCCACCATGAGTCTGGCCATATGCGGAATGACGAGTCCTACAAACCCGATCATCCCAATAGCAGCTACGGAAACAGCTGACAAGAAAACGGCCAAAAGGGACAATAATATGCGAATTCGGTTCGTATTCTCACCCAGATTAGACGCGACTTGGTCACCCATACGAATGATATTGGCCTTACGGATGGTGAATATCGACAAAATCCAACCAACGGTCGCGTAAGGAAGGATCATCGTTAATGCATTATTTCCTTTGGCAGCGAGACTGCCATTCAGCCATTGCACCGCGGAGGGAAGTCGATCACTGTACATGATCGTCAAATATCCGATAACGCCTCCGCACAAAGCATTCACCGCAACACCAGATAGAATAATGGTTATCGGTGTAATACCGCTCCTTCTCCACGCGAGTGAGTACACAATGCCAGCAGCAATTACGCCACCTATAAATGCAGCTATTGGGATAAAATTCGTATACGTCGGTGCTGCAAGCATGATAACAAGCACACAAGCTGCGGCACCGCTGGTAACGCCCGTCAAGCCAGGGTCAGCAAGCGGATTACCCATGACAGCCTGCAAGAGGGCACCGGAGATCGCGATATTTGCCCCAATAATCAATGCCAGCAAAACTCGAGGCAATCGAATATCCCAAATGATCGTAGCATTCATGGCTTTGGACGGTGAACCTAAAAGCGTCTTTATAATTTCCGGAATTGAGATCGATACACTGCCTAGACCAATCGCGATGATGGCGACAATCGCTACAAGTATGAACGTTAAGATAACAATCGACTGGTTTCGAGTTCTGCTTATCACTGTGTAACTCCTCGGGTTATTGATAGAAGTAGTTGGAGATTTGAGTCAAGGCTTTATCTACGTTCGTAATGGACGTTACACCAAAGATGCTGTAATCCAATATCTGAATCTTGTCATTCTTATACGCCGAAAGTTGCTTCCAAATGCCATTTTTCTCTACTTCTTTCTTGAACTTATCTACCGTTGCGCCATGATCGCCAGAAGCCAGAACAAGAACAATGTCCGGATCAATAGCAACAACCTGCTCCATGTTAATGGCCGAATAGGTCGCTGTTACCTTCAACTCAGAGGTGGCAATATTATTCGCATTCACCTTCTTCGCAAGACTTCCCAAATAAGACTTTTCACTCATTACCATGAAAGAATCTGCCGTTCCAATCACTAGCATTACCTTCGGTTGTTTCTTGCCTTTGGATTGCTTAATCAAATTATTTTCTTGGTCTAGGATCTTAGTTAGTATTTTGTTCATCTCGTCTGTTTTCTTAAAATAAGTACCCAACACCTTAAAGCTTAGCTTTAAATCTTCGAATGAATCTGTTCGTAAATAGGATTTATCTAGCTTGATTCCTGCCAAATTCTTATCCAATGTGCTTTTGAGTGATTCTGCACCAAGAAGCAGGTCTGATTCCAAGCTAGTGACAACCTCCAGATCCGGTTGCATAGGTGATCCAATACGTTTAATGCCATCAAAAGCAGCTGGAAGCGGATTCGTAGAAGTCGGTACACCTACAGGCGTAATCCCAAGTAAGTGGAGCATTTCAGCTAATGGTACGGATGTCGTTACAATGCGCGTTGGCACCTTCGCTGGAAATTGACTTAGCGCTTGGGTAACTGCCGCTGGATCAACCCCATCATTCGTCAAGCTATATACTTTGTCTGCATCAGCAGCAGCAGTAGGACTAGCTGTAGCTGTAGTTGTAGCTGAACTGGCTGGACTTGGTGTAGCTGTGCTCGTTGTTGAAGCATCCTTCGTCTGTGACGAACACGCTGTCATTACTAATAAACCTGTCAATACTAGAAGTGAAAGAAACCTTTTCAAAATCAAAACCCCCTGATGTATGTACAATGTAATTGATTCTAATAATCATTATCAATAATAATGATAATCATTATCAAAAATGATTCTATCACATTATTTCCCTGCTTTCAATGAGAAAGATTCTTAATGGAACCAAATAGAGCCTGTCACCATAATCCGGTAACAGGCTCATCTTGGTTTTATTTATTGGTTCCAACCATATTGTTCGTATTTTTTCTATCGAATTTAAATGAGTACATGTCTAGATCTGCCGCATGCAGTAAATCATCTAGCGTTTTCGCCTCATTGGGGTACATAGCCGAACCAATCGAAACGCTAATTTCTGTGTCTACGTAAGTCTATAGTGACACACTTGTTCTATACATTTCAAGGAATATTTGGTGTATGATTTGTCTTCAGTTATGGAAAATTTGAAACATGTCTCTTCAATTTTGTGATAAAGTAAGTGTGATCGACATTTTTCTTCCAAATATCCAATACTTCCAACAGGCAGATGAGGTTCGAAATGGCTCTATACTTGGATTTGAAAACCATGCTGCTGACACTTGTCATAGGGCATCTATTTACTGCCGTATTTATTATCGCCTATTGGCGTCAACATAAGAACGAAAGTACAATAAGATACTTTTTCTATGCAAAATGCATACAAGCCGCGGCGTGGCTGATTTTAATTGTTCGTGGCGGTCTGTCGGATACACTTACAATATCCCTTGTGAACTCGTCACTTTTTATCGGTTATGCGCTTGAAATCATCTCCATACTGAAAATCCAGCATGCCCTTAGCAGACTGACACGAAACCTATATATCGCTTTAACTATTACCAATATTGTCGTATTTCATAGCATCCTTCTTTTTTCCAACGAAGAGAAGTTCAGAATTTTCTTTGTTTCCATGGGTATCGCTGCGGGGCTCCTAATTCCAGCATACAGAATGATTCAAAAACGAGGCGCATCCACGTTGACCCATGTCATTGGCTATTTTTATCTAATGATCATTGCAGCTCTTCTAGTTAGGGCCGTCTGTGCGTTAGTCTTCGATACATTGATGAGTTATTATCATATCAACGGAAATCAGACCATGATGCTGCTAGCCCAATATTTCGCTATGATTGCTGGTAATGCGGGATTCATTCTCTTGATGAAGGAACAAACCGATCAGGCCCTGCTTCGACTGGCCAATTATGACGATTTGACGGGGACATTGAATCGCAGGACGTTCATCTCTCACACGAATTCATACATTGCCGCTTATGCGAAGAAAAAGAAACCGATCACGCTGCTGCTTTTTGATATTGATAATTTCAAATCGATTAATGATACGTTCGGTCATGACGTGGGAGATCGGGTGCTTATTGATCTCACAACACGAATGAAGAAACAGTTGGGACCAGATGATCTATTCGCTAGATATGGCGGGGACGAATTTGCCATTATCCTGCCTGGTATAGATGAAACGGAATCATCGCGGTACGCTGAACAGCTTAGACAAGCCGCGGAGGAATCGCACATTTTCGGTTCACCTCTCTCCTATACCATCAGTTTGGGTGTTCTCACGATCATCCCGAATGAAGGGACACATCTTGAAGAGCTTTACTCCACTTGTGACAAAGCCCTCTATCGCGCCAAAAGAAACGGTCGAAACAGTGTGTTTCGAGGACATGTGGACAGACAAGCTGTGCATGCTTAGGTGAATTCATGTATCTGAGCATAGATTTGAAATGAAGCTGTCGCTCTTGCGGCAGCTTTTTGTGTTGGGCAAAAAGACGTCCATCAGATCGCGACTGCCTGACCGCTGTTTGTGACAAACTATCAAACACTTCCTTTTTTGATACGATAGACGACAATTTTCCTGATACTTTTCAAACCATTCTTGTTAATTTATTCCTAAGCACAAAAAACCCTGACAGAGAGTAGGTAGATAGGAATGATTACTCTGAATAATACGCCCATGTATCTCGCGCAATTCGCAAAGTTAATCCAAATGGATGAACATCGGCTATTTCGTATATGCTCGGGAATCGAGGAAAATGGGTATAGATTTAACCGGAACGAACACGGACACATCGATCTGTCGGAGAATGATATTACGGTCGTGTTGAGCTTTTGTTGGTAAAAAAACCCGCTCCATGAGCGGGTTTCAACGTCATTTGTGATTTTTTGGATCTTTTGGCTTCTTAGGTTTCTTATCGTAGTGTTTGTCCGTATAAGCGACATTAGGCGCTTGCAATCCGCCTGCAAGAACAGTCTCTCTGATGTCTTCACCGAGGTAGAAGCTCAAGTGCGGCGGCTGATTGTACGCCGTGTTTTGCCATGCGATGCCGTTCCTGTATACCGGGTCATGCATGAGCGTATAAATCCGGTACTCCGTAGGAATCGTGGTACTGTGGATTCGCAATTCCGAGCTATCTGTTGTAGGCAAAAGAACTTCTTCACGCCAGTCTCCTAGGATATCGGCCTGTAGGGTCGGAGTCGCCTTCGTTCCGTTGTTGCTGACAACGTCTGCAAAGCTTTTCAAAGGCTCCGATTTCTTCGTATTTGGATTAAACTTCGTAATCGATGTATTATCCAGCAACTCATTTAATAAATCCCCATCCCAGTGAAGGGCGAAGTTTACGGATACGCCTGCCGTTCTAAAGCTATCCGCAACGACCTGACCCTGTACGTTATAAATACCTCCGCCAGATGCTGGCGTTGTCCCTCCAGTCCCCCAGAACTCAAAGCCCGGGCTTGCGGTAATATTTGCCGCCAAGCCACGTCCTGTATCTACATATCCATTGTATGACATCAGTGTTTCCCCTGTTGCAGCATCATGGAGCTCTACCGATGCAACAGAAGGGACTTCATGTACGGCCATAACCTGCAAGCCTTCACGAGCTGGATCAAATGCCCCTACATGAAGCGCGTCACCGTGTGAACCCTGTTCACGCTGCATTTCGCCATCCATTTCATAAAGAATGGTGCCGTCCTGATCAAGGGTCAACGAACCAGCGATAATTTCGTCGAAACCATCATTATCCACATCTGCCGTGGCCAGATTGTGGAAGCCTAAGCCTGCCCCACTGCCCGCTTGCGCGGAATCGAAGGTCCACTCTTCTTTGAGCTTGCCATGAACTAAGCTATAGGCCACATACGTAGTCCGTTCATAATAGCCTCTGCCATAGACGGCGCTTGGCTTCACGCCGTCCAAATAAGCCAACCCTGCAAGGAACCGGTCCGAACGATTATGCCAGGTGTCTCCCCATGATGCAACATCCCCTAGCGGAAATGCATAATCAATCGTGTCGATCTCCTTGCCAGTTTCACCTTTGAATACGGAGATATATTCAGGCCCGCCGAAAATATGACCAGCCTCATTCACCCATTTGCCATTATCCGCAGGGTTACCGATTACGCTGATCACCTTGCTGCTATCAAATTTCCCATCCGTTGTCCCGTATACGGTTGTTGCATCCGCCGTTTTAATGAGGAACTCGCTTTTGCCATCCCCATCATAATCCGCGATGATAAATTGATGATAATGGGCTCCAGATGTGAGGTTAAGACCCATATCCATCCGCCACAATAGCGTGCCGTCCATTTTATAAGCATCAAAAATCGTCGGCCCCGTCATCGCATTCTGTGAACTGTCGATGGCATTGGAAGGGTACCATTTCACAACAACCTCGTACTCACCGTCACCGTCCAAATCCCCTACACCAGCGTCATTGACACTATACGTGTAGCTACCTGTGGCCGTAGTTCCTCCTTCAGGCTTTTGCATAGGAATGGACAGATAATCGTTAGCCGCCGCTAGAGTTTCGTCTGTATCCGATGAAACACCCTGAACAAGCGTCTCCACTTCATAGGTGTCTCCGGCGACGCCGGCCGTGTCCGCAAAGTTAGTGACAGACAATGGTGACGTATTCAGCTTTTCTCCATTGCGGTAAATATTGAATGTCACATCGCGATTATATTCATCTGCAAGCAGACGCCAGCTTACGAATATGCCCTCATTTGATTTTAAAGCAATCACGCCTCTGTCCAGCCATTCTGTCTGACGTGCTGTATCTGGCGGAGAAAAACGGTTGTATACATATTGGGTTGCATATCTGCCAAAACCGTTCTCCAAGCTCGCAGGAACCGCAAGCTCACCTTTAAACGTATATACGCCAGCTTCATGAGGATTCCATGGCTTACCATCGTTAACCCACGAACTTACAGGCACGGTTACCTTACTATTATTTGCAAGGGTAACGCTAACGGATTGCGGCAGACCGATGGATTGGATATCCGACGTAGTTTGATCTACATACACGGTGTGATAGGATAATTTATCCACTTTTGTAATTCTATTTTCCGGAATAGGCATATGATAAACACCGAAATTATCGAGGTACGTCGTCCAAGCAATATTATTGCCAGATGTCCGCATGCCCACCAATTTAACCGAAGCGACTGAACCGTCAAAAGCTACACCATTCAACGATGACGT
This sequence comes from Paenibacillus sp. P4_A9, assembly GCF_056402415.1. NCBI lineage: Bacteria > Bacillati > Bacillota > Bacilli > Caryophanales > Paenibacillaceae > Paenibacillus > Paenibacillus sp. P4_A9. The sequence continues at coordinate 10,690 of NZ_JBFUHL010000004.1, read as the reverse complement.
GAATTCTTGACTTGTACCCGCAGCTTTGTCGGTAAGCTTGAATTTAACTACGCCATTTTCCACATCAAGATTAATCCCTACCTTATACCACGCTTGGGGATTGGTAATACCCGTACTAGCGGCAGGCTGCTTTCCTGCAAAATATTGCAGAGGTGCATTATTCGTGTTGTTTACCGTAAACACCGTATTGCCAGAGCTATCGAGAATTCTAAACTCGCCGCCGTTTTCACTGGGATTGTTCGCAGCTTTATCATTCACCTTGCCAGGGTACCAATCAAATTCAACGAGAATCTGGCTGCCTTTTACCGAAGTGCCAAAATTTTTCGTCGCTACACGCCCCCCGCTTTGGTTCGTCTGGGTGAACTGTAGCATGGGTGTGTTATTCCCCATCACTTCATATGTATTAATCGATACCGTAGCATTCGCTGTTACAAATCCCCAATTAACGGGATCAGGCACGACTGAATCACCGAAATCACTATAATAGACGCTATCGAGTTCGGCCCCATTGTTACCAACAGCCGCTGATGCCATCGACCAATTCGGAATAAAGAGAACGCTCGCAAGAAGTAACGAAGCCATTTTTCTCCATTGCCTGCTATTTCGCATTTTTAAATTCACTCCTTCTGTTTGAGCTGTGAGAGGATCTTGATCATTCCCGGTAAATTTCTCTACGTGCAAGGACATGCATATGCTAAGAAATACATCTACCATCCATCACAATCGTGCGGTTACCATCCCTCCCTGCCGAACAGAATTTACTACAATGACCTATCCGTTATGCGAGTTGAAAATTTGGCCAGTGAATTAACAGTAGAGCGTTACTGGGAATCACGTCTATAAGACATTTCTTTATAAATAAAACTTTATTGAAGCAAGCCATTTGGAAGACATATGACATTTTTGACTACACTTCTCTTTTCTTGATCTGACAGGTAAGAAGCTTATATGAACGCGAAAAAATAGACCTCCTTGACCACTTTGTGGGCAGGTGAGGTCTATTTTCTAGTCATCCATATCGACTACTTGGTATTCGCGAGTCCATTCATCTTTTCCTGTGATTCCTTGTATATGCGCACAAGCGATTGTACCTTATCAAATTCATCATCACCCGGACCGTAATTATCCATAAACATTTTTTTTAACAGACCCGCGTAAAAGGTAACTCTTTGCTCAATTAAATTATGTTCGATTCGGATAATCTCCTCAATGGAATGATTCCCGATAAATTCTTCTTCCGTTTCCTGAGCGGGATCATTCCACTGACTTCCCCTTCTCTCGGCAGGATTGACCCCTTCTGGCTCTCTCGATGGTTCCAGATCTATGGATGTTCTTAAACTCGACATCGCAATATTTTGTTTTGCTAGCATGATTTGAAAATATTTATTTTTAAAAAGATCCAGAATGACAAGTCTGCATAACTCGCGATTCTTGAGGAGAATTCCATCAAACGGATGGATCGTCCAGTAACCATTCTTGAGAAATAGATTCAACTTGAAAAGTTCGCTGCCATAGATGTATTCCATATTAATATTTGTATCTGAAATGAGTTCAAAAGAGAATTCTAACATATATGCAACCTCCTGAAACGATACCCTTGGGGAAATCCGACTCGTTCATTTATTTGCTTCCTACAATCCATCTTAAACCCCAGTCAAATGCCTTATCCAGCTCGGGATGTCCCTGATAATGTCGGACGATTCGTTCAATACTGAACGTCTCATCCTTTACATTTTGAATCAAAGCAATTGCACACATAGGGAGATCGTTGTCGTGCTCATCAAGTTTAACAATGATGTCTGGACCGCCATTTTGTTTAATAGTTACAATGCCGTCAGCCTCAGACCAACTCGAAACACCCTCATAGATGAATGTGAAAATAAGGATACGCCTGAAATCTCTTAGGTTACTTCCATTGATACGAATATTCTCACCCGTTTTAACGGAACCTGTCCGATCATCCCCATCAAGAGCTATATAGGGTTCACGCGTAAGCGACCCAAATGACTCACCTAGTGCCTGAATGACTCCTTTTCTGCCATCCTTGAGTTCATAAAGACAGGCTAAATCAAGATCGATAGATGATTCCCCCCAGAAGCCTCGGTTGCTTGCTGTTTGTTGATTCCAATTTAGGTTGACTAAGATTTCCCCCAGATCGCCCGACTTCTTCTCAAGGTTGATCTTATCTCCCTTTTTCATTAATTCAATTTTGGAAAAATTGATCTTTGGAAGCTTATCCTGTTTCGGTTCAGGCGGAGCGATCAACATTTCTTGCGCTTTTACTGGTTGCTGATCGTTCCTCACCTCAATACCATAGCTCCTACACAGAGCTTTCAGGCCTCCAGCGTATCCAGCACCGATTGCGCTGAACTTCCACTCCCCGTTGTATCTATATAATTCTCCTGCAACAATCGCCGATTCTATGGAGAAATGGTTTCCTAAGTCATAACGAAGTATTTCCTGCCCTGATGCTTGATTAATGAAACGGATATAGACGTTACTGACCATGCTAAAATTTTGACGCCTTGCTTCACTTTCATAGATGGTTAGCGTAAACGCAATTTTATCAACTACAGGTAGAACTCGATTGAGCTCTATATGAAGTTCCCTTTCATTTGCCTGCTTCTCTTTGTATGTCATAAAGCTATTGCTCGGGTTCCCGTAAAAGATAAGATCTTCATCACCTCGAACCTTACCGCTCTGCGCAAGCAAAAAGGCTGAAGTATCGAGCTCTATGTGTTTTGGGGCATGCCAACCGATAAAGACAGTCAGATTGGAAAGCGTGGTATGTACTTTCGTTATATCCACCTTTTGTCCTTTGATAACAGCAACGACGGTCATGTTGACTTCACCCTTCTTTGTAAAAGATGTAAACATGAGGGCGGCAACCAGAAGGCAGCCACCCTGTATAAGCCAACTCTTAGCTCAAACCGTAATTCGTAACTAGGGCAGCCAAACCGCCTGAGAAACCACTGCCAACAGCTTGGAATTTCCAATCACCACCATAACGATAAAACTCGCAGAAGACGACAGCTGTTTCAACGGAAAAGTCTTCACCCAAATCATAGCGAAGAATTTCATTCTTATTAGCTTCATTTACGACTCTTACGAATGCATGGCTAACCTGTCCAAAATTTTGAGCACGTTGATTTCCATCGTGAATCGTAACCGTGATGCCAATCCGACTGATGGATGGCGGGACTTTGGCAAAATCAATGATGATTTGTTCATCATCCCCGTCGCCCTCACCCGTACGATTGTCTCCAGTATGAACAACAGCGCCCTCATAGGCTTTGAGGTTATTATAAAAAACGAAATCCGCTGCTGATTTTGCTTTGCCATCTTCATGAAGGAGAAACGCAGATGCATCGAGATCGAAATCTCCACCGCCATTATATCTATTGGTATCCCAGCCAAGTCCTACAATTATTTTCGTTAGACCTGGATTGGTTTTGGTTAGGTCAATGCGTTGACCTTTGGATAAATCAATCGACATGGTTATCTCACCTTTCAGATAAAATAATGGACATTACATCATCGGTCCCTACAGCTAGTATATCGTTTCAACTACATAACCCGCAATGATTCGACTCCTAAAATTTCCCTAAGAAGGTAACTGCTCACACGGAAGAAAGAGGACTTCACAGCCATTGTGAAACTCTATCTAGTAATAACCCATCAGATCTGTTATTTTCGCCTGTAACGAAGTCTTTCATATAATAAGAAAGGTATTTGCCATAGCTGCTGTCTGTTTTAGACAACAGTTCATCAACAAAATAGATACCCGTAGGAATCTCATCAAGCAGCAGCGTAGATATAGCCCCATAGATGCCGCATGCTACTTGGAAATAGGTGGCGTTCGTCTTGAACTCCGCAAATATGCTTTGATTACTCATGACGTTGTACATAAATCGTTCCTTATCTTTATACACGAGAAGCACACCTACCAAATCCTCCCCATCCAGTTCAGCCTCTGCAGGGTCTAACACCTTATGATTCCAATTCCAAAGAGCCTCAGCGTTGCCGAGATTGGCACGGAGTAATTCCGTTGTAACGTCATTCACCCGATATATAAAGCCTGTCTCCATGTCATATGCTTTTCCCAACGTAATAACCTCTTCATGCGGCATCAAACATCCATAAAACTGTTTGTTTCCGAGAGATACCTTAAACGCCAGCTCGTACACATCGTTATAAAGAAATATAGGCCTATTTTGCTTCATAAACATCGGATAGTTTAATAAGGCTTCATCCAAGAAGCATTCGGGAGACCATGTGGAGTAAATCGTTTTTTTCTGAACTAGCGACCGATCGGCGTAAAATGAATTATCCTGCTCAACGATATAGCAGCCTAGCGGGGTTTCACCGGGTGTTTGCTTCATCATGTCCAAAGCCATCCACTGCACAACGCCTGGATTCATGCCGGATCCGATAATCGCTTTCATATTCGTGAAGCGTCCTCTATTTTCTTGGAATATGCGGTATCTTTCCAATAATGTAAATCCTTCAAGCTCTATGTTTTCATCCACCATTCTATTTTCTAAAGCAGTATTTATATACGGAATACCTAGTTCATTACAACACTCCAGCATCTCGACGGTATCTGCCCAAGATAGGTCGATGACAAGCGTTGTCTTCGTGCGGGTTAAATGCTGTCGGAACATTTTCAGATTACCCAAATTAAATTGATGCAGCGTAATGGCGTGGCTTAAATGGGGGAGAAATGATTCGTAATAGGTCATGTCCTTTTGTTTCTGATCGATTAAATGAATGTCGCAGTGGCTAATAAACGGATGGACGGGATCACCGATATCCTGAAACGATTTATTTAATACGGCCAGAACGGATTTAGCCACTCCACCAGCGCTACCGAGAATACTAATGGTTAATTTCTGATTGTCCACATCTACTCATCTCCTATTTACCTAAAGTACATCTTAATAACATCACTTCCGGTATCCAGTAATATCCCCCTCTCCTACTAATCTCGTACTTATCATTCATAGAATATGTATTTTAATAATAATTTGACTGTGTCAGCTATCATGTAAGGATAATTATTCATCGATACAATATCCTATTTTTCGATTCCAATAAGGCTATTAAACGAGCCCATTCTACTAGCATTGCATAAATAGTAGTAGTACTAGTCGAGGAGAGTGGTGGCTTATCAAAACATTCACAGCAATCTTAAGAGGAAGAAATGAAGTTCCCCCTGTACGAACTATAGCTAGTGGAAATGCCTTACTACAGCTGAACAACAGAGGGAACCAACTCAGATTTATTCTTGTCGTCCGAAATATTTCTCGCGTGACGCAAGGACATATTCATCTTGGACAAGTAGGCCAAAACAGTCCCGTTGTTGCATTCCTGTTTGGTCCATCTAAATTTGGTATTTCTGTAAGACGAGGAGTCGTTCGAGGCATATTGACGGGTGCAGATTTAGTCGGCCCACTTAGAGGGAAATCGATTCAAGATTTGGTACGTGAGTTCGAAAATGGCAATGCCTACGTGAATGTCCACACCATTCAAAATCCAGATGGCGAAATTCGAGGTCAAGTCACTCTCTAAGAGGAACTTTGAATTTGAGCGGGAAAGTATGATACGTATGAACAGGATTTGGGGACAAGCCTGTTGCATCTTAAGCTCTTAAAAGAAAGGCTATGTTAAATTTTATTGTTGATAATTGATTACTCCGAACAAAAATGGGGCATAATAGAAGATATAATGATAGTTCGGAGATGATTTAATATGGAGTTAAAGGAAATTAAGAAACTCGCTGCCGCATTAAATGAAAGCGGTAAACAAGAACTTGTATATTTCTTACAGTCTCGAATGGAACCCCTGTCGGCTCCTATTCGTGCAATTGATGAAATCCAGGAGCAAAAACACAAAGCTGGGCTTGTTTGCCCACATTGCGACAGCCATTTTGTTGTGAGATTTGGAAAATACATGATTAAGATGCGCTCTGGAGTTGTCAAACGGCAACGTTACCGTTGCAAAGCCTGCCGTCAAACCTTCAACGACCTCACTAATACGCCTCTTCAACGCACCAGAAGACCTCATCTTTGGGTTCGGTTTATCGAATGCATGATTGAAGGCTTTTCGCTAAGGAAATGTGCCGAGCAATTGGGTGACGAAGTGACACATGTAACCTTGTTTTACTGGCGACATAAAATTCTTTCAGCTCTGAAGCAAATCCCAACCGAAGCATTCCAAGGCATCGTCGAAATGGACGAGACCTATTTCTTGTACTCTGAGAAAGGGAAAAGAAACATCTCTGAACGCAAGTCCCGTAAACGCGGTGGTAAAGCTAAATATCGCGGTATCAGCAACGACCAAATATGCGTATTGGTCGCTCGCGATCGTCAGAAAATGACTTTCTCTGGCGTTCTTGGACGTGGGCGTATTCGGACTACAAAATTGGATGAAGCAATTGGCGGTCACTTATCGGATTCGAACGTGCTTTGTACGGATTCATGGCGAGCATTTAGTTCCTACGCCAATTCGAAAGGGTTAGACCATTACCGCTTCAAATCCGATGGGAAACAGCGTATGAAAGGCGTTTACCACATTCAAAATGTAAATAATTATCATAGTCGTTTAAAACGTTGGATTAATCGTTTCAATGGAGTAGCAACGAAGTATCTGCAACATTATTTAGCTTGGTTCCGTTATCTAGATAGCAAGGAATATGAGAATACAACATCGAATAAGAAGAATATGTTGGTTGCTTCTTGCCTGTTTGCTGTAAATGAGACAAACAATAAACTTCGACGAACGGCTTCTTCTTGCTGAACTAACTGGCAGATTAGCGTGAAAAAAGGAGATGATTACTTTCAAATCATTAATTGCAATTCTTGCAATCTTGATGGTATTAACAGGATGTTCTTCGAAATATAGCCCAGAGTTAGCTAAAGAAAATGGAGATGTAGTAGTGGACTATGGGATAGTTGGCAATGTTGAGAAACTTGATGCATTTATATCTAATATAGATAAGAATCAAAGAGCTGAAGTGAAAATCACGCGATTCACCAAAGAAGGAGATCCTGTTTTCATTTATTTAAAATATGATGCGAAAAGCATTAAGGTTAATAGGGATTCTTCAATGGACAAATTTGGCAGTGGAAATAGTAAATCATATATCTGTTCACAAATGAAAAAAGAAGTAAAAGAAAAAGGAACAAACTACTCACTTGACGGTTGCGAACAAAGTCTCGATGGGGATTTGTTATTTGTACCAATTAAATAAAGTAAGAGTTGTTATTCAACAGTCGGGTACTTCAGTAAACAATAGGGAAACGATAGTTAAATTAACCGCCTTTTCAAAGGACGGTTTTCTTTTGGGGCTAAAAACAACATTAAGATTTAACATAGCCTATCAAAAAGAAGTGAAACTGGCTTTGCATATGGCATATAATTCCGCAAATCTGCCCGTTAGCCACACATGCAGCGCWWGCGCTGCATGTGTGGCTAACGGACTTTATTTTCCACTAACGATCGATCTTTATTTCCCTTGATCATCAGCAGCAGCTGGTGGAGGAAAATAAAGTTTGTTAGGACAAATCAATATTTCCGCGGATTACTTATTACCATTATGATTGAAATTACTTTTGATAAGTTTGTTAGTGCGGGGCATAATCGCGTATTTACCGGCAAAAAATGGAAAATAAAGTTTGCTAGTGATTTATGCAATTTGTAATGACAATAAAACCATAATGGAAAAGGCTGACGATCATGGAATGAAAGTCAGCCTTGTCACGAATTATGATTTATTTTTTATTTTTGGCTGCCCACACATCAAGTTGCTTTTGTTTCTCTGCAATAATTTTGTCGGAACCCGCGGCTTTGTATTTCTGCAAAAATTCTGGAAGAACTTTATCGATATCAACAGCACCTGCTCCTAATATTGTAATGTATTGTTTTTCGACGTTTGCGACAGCCGCGATTTCATTCTTCACCGGTTCGGCATTGAAATGGAAGCCCAACGCGATCGATGGAGAGGAAGAATCATTATACTTCTTCAATTGACTGACGAAATCAGCCGGATAGGCTTTGTTCAATAACTGAATGTATGAATTCTGCCATTCCCAAGTCAAATTCGGATTGTAAGTGAGCTTGGCTGGATCGGATCCAGGCGGGAAGTCAATTCTTCCATCAGGAAGTTTGACATAGTTCCGACCTTCGATACCGAAATTGGTCAGGTTTTGCAGATATGGGTCGCCCATTAGCAGGTTAATAAACATCATAGATCTCTCAGGATCCGCCGCAGTTCTTGGAATCGAAGTTGAGACAAAGTAACTGCTATACGTGTCAAGGATCGGCTTACGAAGTGTTTGCTTCACAAATTCATATTTAGAGCCGATACCGACAGATACCTCGGCTTCGATGCCGACCTTATTTTGGCCGATCAGGGCATGAAGCTTGTTATCCGCAAGAGCGGCAGTATGATTGAAGCTTGGGTTCGTCTCATCTTTATTAATGTAACCGGCTTGATACCACTTTTGAACCAACTTCAAATTCTCAACGACTTCCGGATCTTCATACGGATTGACAACTTTTAGATTATTGTTTCCTTTCAATAAACCTGGTCCTTCAGCAAGTGTTTGATAACCCAGCGACATGAAAAGAGCTTCAGAGCTAGTCATAACAGTGAAATTAGGTTCCACTTTCTTCGAAGCTTCCCAAACTTTCGTCAAATCCGACCATTTCGTGATGGTCGACAAATCGATTCCCGTTTTTTCAACGATATCTTTACGAATTACCGGTCCGTACGAACTGCCGAGAATATTAATGAACGGAACTCCGTAAAGCTTACCATCGAATTTGGCCCCATCGATCAAGCTAGGCGGCATAGACTTCTTGATGTCCGTCCCGTATTTGTTGTAAAGGTCTGTCATGTCCACAAAAGAACCTTTGGCGATCATCTGAGGGAAATTCAACATCGAGCCGGTGCTCAGGACGTCGATCTTTTCGCCGGAAGCAATCATCATCTCGATTTTTTGAGAGAATGATCCCCAATCCAGCACATGCATCTGAACTTTAGCATTGATTTTGTCTTTTGTGTATTTGCTTATCTCGTCACTGATCAACTGGTTATCGACTTCTTCTTTGTTGCCAACATAGTACCAATCAATTGTTACTTCTTTTGCAGGTTTTGTACTCACATTCTCAGTAGCTGCTACAGTCTTAGAATCAGATGACGGTGTGACGCTGGTGTCGTTACTGCTCTTGCCGCAGCCTGACATCACGAGTGATAGTGCAAGCGTTGAGGAAACTAACAGAAACAATGACTTCTTGACCTTGAGTGATTTCATATTGCCCCTCCAATTTAAATTATATATTTGCTAATCGCTTTCACGAATATAGCCGAACTGAATCACTAGCCTTTAACAGCCCCAATGGTAAGACCCTTTACGAAATATCTTTGCAGGAACGGATACACCAAGATGATCGGACCAATTCCTAGAATGGCCATCGCCATTTTCGCTGATTCACTGGGACGGATGGCATTCGCCGTTCTCGCACCAAACGAGCTTGTGTTCAATACGTCGATGCTGGCATTTACTTTAAACAACAGAAACTGCAAAGGATACATCTTCTTATCATCAATGAAAAGCAAGGCGTTGTACCAGTCATTCCAATAGCTCAAGCTGAGAAATAAACCAACGGTAGCCAAGCCTGGCAATGCCAGTCGTATTGCGATTTGAAAAAAGATTCGGTACTCACCCGCTCCGTCCAGCTTGGCCGATTCGATGAGCTCTTTCGGAATGTTGTGCTGCATAAAGGTTCTTAAAATGATGACATAAAATCCGCTTACCAGTTGCGGAAGAATGAGCGCCAAGTACGTGTTTTTGATACCCAAACCTTTGACGTACAGAACATACCAAGGAACGAGTCCCCCATTATACAGCATCGTGAACGCAATAAATAATGCGAAATATTTGCGGTAAGCAAAGTCGTTCCTGGATAAGGGATAAGCGCACGCAGCAGTGATTAGGACACCCAGCACCGTTCCGCTTACAGTCACAATACCGGAAACAAAATATGAGCGAATGATTTCCGTAGCATCGGATAAAACGAAACGGTAGCCATCCAAGTTGAACGATTCAGGAAAGAATGAGTAACCGCTTCGCATAATACTACTTTCGTCCGTAACAGAAATGACTAGAACCAATAAGATTGGCAGAATACAAAACAAACAAAAGAGAATAAAGAATATGTCAATGAAGAGTTCGGCCGGCCTGGAAATGGCGCCGGGTGGTCTACCTGATGCTTTCATGTGGCACCTCCTAGAATAAAGCACTATCTCTATCGAATTTCTTTACAACCAGATTACTGACCAAAACCAGTATCAACCCGACGATCGCTTGGTAAAAGCCCGCAGCCGAAGCCATTCCCAGATCCCCCGTGATGGTTAGTGCATTATATACGTAAGTATCGATGACAAGTGTCGAGTCGTACAAGGCGCCAATGTTGTTCGTCGTTTGGAAGAAAAGTCCGAAATCGGAGTAAAAAATGCGCCCCAAAGCAAGCAGGTTCATAATAATGATAAAAGGAGTCAGGAACGGAATCGTAATGTATCGGATTTGTTGCAACTTCGAAGCTCCGTCGATCTGGGCGGCTTCGAAATACTCGTGGTTAATACCTGTAATTCCCGCCAAATAAACAACGGCATTATATCCAGTCC